>JAJQAT010000239.1 GCA_021203665.1 Bacillota bacterium | reverse complement strand
CAGAAATAGTTTTAAGGAGGTTTTTCAATCGATGGAAAACATGGAACAAACACAGGAACAGTTATCGGCGCTTTTGCAGGTGCGCCGCGATAAGCTCACGGAGCTTCAAAATGAGGGCAGGGATCCGTTTCGGATTACGAAATTCGAGCGCAGTCATACATCGGGTCAAATCAAAGAAAACTATACCGAGGAGGAGCGCGAGCTGAAAAAGCGCGGCTCGGACGAGGTTCAGATTATAAAGGCGAAAATTTCTCCGCTGGACGGCAAGGAGGTTTCCGTTGCCGGACGTATAATGTCCAAGCGCGGCATGGGCAAGGTGGGATTTGTTCATGTGGCGGATATTGACGGACAAATTCAGCTTTTTGTGAAAAAGGACATTCTCGGCGAGGAGGAATATAACCGCTTCAAGAAGCTTGATATAGGCGATATTATAGGCGCCGGGGGCGAGGTATTCACAACCCAGACCGGTGAAATTTCAATCAGAGCGGATAAGATTACGCTTCTTTCAAAGTCGCTCCAGCCGCTGCCGGAGAAGTTCCACGGCATGACCGATACCGATTTGAGATACCGCCAAAGATATGTTGACCTCATAATGAACGAGGACGTGAAAAAGACGTTTATCGCGCGTTCGAGGATTATCGCGTCAATCCGCGCGTATCTCAACAATCAGGGATTTTTGGAGGTTGAAACTCCGATGCTTGTGTCGAACGCGGGCGGCGCGGCGGCGCGTCCTTTTGAAACGCATTTCAACGCTCTTGACGAGGATTTCAAGCTGAGAATTTCGCTTGAGCTTTATTTAAAGCGCCTTATTGTCGGCGGGTTCGATAAGGTTTACGAGATAGGCAGGGTGTTCAGAAACGAGGGTCTTGACACGCGCCATAACCCCGAATTTACGCTTATGGAGCTGTATCAGGCGTACACGGATTACCACGGTATGATGGATTTGACGGAGAATATGTACCGCCATGTTGCCCAAGAGGTTTTGGGTACGACAACGATTGTATATAACGGAATTGAAATGGATTTAAGTAAGCCGTTCGAGCGTATAACAATGCTTGACGCGGTTAAAAAGTACGCGGGTGTGGACTTTAACGAAATAGCAACGCTTGAGGAGGCGCGCGCCGCGGCGGATAAGCACCATGTTGAGTATGAGGAAAGACACAGTAAGGGTGAAATACTGAATTTGTTTTTCGAGGAATTTGCCGAGGAGCATCTTATTCAGCCGACGTTTGTAATGGATCACCCGATTGAGATTTCACCGCTTACAAAGAAAAAGCCGGAAAATCCCGATTACGTTGAGCGTTTTGAGTTCTTTATGAACGGTTGGGAAATGGCGAACGCGTATTCGGAGCTTAACGACCCCGTTGACCAGAGGGAGCGCTTCAAGGCGCAGGAGGAACAGCTCGCACAGGGTAATGACGAGGCGAACACAACCGACGAGGACTTTATGCGCGCGCTTGAAATAGGTATGCCCCCGACCGGCGGAATAGGCTTCGGTATCGACCGTATGTGTATGCTGCTGACGGATTCCCCCGCAATAAGAGATGTGCTGTTGTTCCCGACGATGAAATCAGTCGGAAAATGATATACAATATATAGTATGTATAATAGAGAATAAACCACTATATATTGTATATGCTGAAAATTTTCGCCGACGCTTGACAGCAATTTGACAGCAAAATTTTAACGCGTTACGAAGCATGACGGCGCGTTATGATGTTTGGGCGAGGAATAGGATTTATTTTTGGGTCTTAGGCGACCTCTGTCATTGATTATTGTAGTGAGATAATATATAAAAATATGGACAAGTATAAATAACTTCAGCGGGATTATGTTATCTCGCTGGAGATATTTATAACAAGAAGAATGACAATGTTGCAGTTAATGTAGAAGTTTTGATGATGCTATGCGGTGCATTTAATTGTATCTGTGACCGATGTATGTGAAATTAGGAAAGGCGAGGATTTATGAAGACCAAAGAACAAATTTCTTACAATATGAAAATGGTAAAAAATAAAGACTCCGAAATAGAACTGTTGCTGCGTCGTGAATTATGGAGCAGAGGATTGCGATATAGAAAAAACGTAAAGTCGGTATTCGGACATCCCGATATTGCGTTTATCGGTAAAAAAGTTGCTGTATTTTGTGACAGTGAATTTTGGCACGGGTACAATTGGCAGGAAAGAAAACATGATTTCAAGTCAAATCAAGATTTTTGGATACCAAAGATAGAACGTAACATGCAACGTGATAATGAGGTCAATCAACATTTGGAACAAGATGGTTGGACTGTATTACGGTTTTGGGGAAAAGAAATAAAAAATGACACAAAAGCATGTGCAGATATAATTGTTAAGGCGGTTAATGAAAAATGAGCAAGTATAAATCAGTGGATCTCTTTGCGGGAATAGGAGGAATTCGTCTCGGTTTTGACAGAGCATTCGGTAGCGACATAGAAACTGTATTTATCAGTGAATGGGATAAATATGCACAGGAAACATATCGAGCGAATTTTAAAGATAGCTTTGAAATTGCAGGTGACATTACAAAAATAGATGAAAAGGATATTCCCGATTTTGATATATGTCTTGCGGGATTCCCTTGCCAGGCATTCAGTATGGCAGGCAATAAGCAGGGTTTTAATGATAACTACAAAGGATTATGCAGAGGAACTTTGTTTCAAGATGTCGCCCGAATTTGTGAATATCATAAGCCAAAGGTTATCTTATGTGAAAATGTAAAGGGTTTGGTTATACATGACCGAGGTCGAACATTTAAGATTATATGTAAAACTTTTGAGGAAATCGGATACAAGGTATTTTACAAGGTTTTAAACAGCAAAGATTTCGGAGTTCCGCAAAATAGAGAAAGAGTGTATATCGTTGCATTCAGAAGCGATATTGCACCGAAGAATTTCGCGTTTCCGCAACCAACAGACGATACAAAAAGAATAAGAGATATAATAGAGAAAGAACCCGTATCGGCAAGGTACTATTTGAGTGATGTGTATGTTGAAACTCTCAGAAAACATAAGGCGAGACATGAAGCAAAAGGAAACGGGTTTGGTTATGAAATCAGAGACTGGGATGGAGTTGCGGGAGCAATTGTCTGCGGCGGTATGGGGCGCGAACGAAACCTAATCATCGATAAACGGCAAACCGATTTGACACCGGTGACACACATCAAAGGACAAATAAATACAGAAGGTATAAGAAAAATGACACCTCGTGAGTGGGCAAGACTTCAAGGCTTTCCCGATGATTTTAAACTGCCGCTTGCCGATGTACATCTTTATAAGCAGTTCGGAAACAGTGTAACGGTAAATGTAATTGAGGCTATTGCCGAAAGAATAAAGGATGTTCTGGAAGGAGAAAAAACCATGTCGATAAAAGGAACAAAGTTAAACAAGGGAGAGTGGGCTGAATTTTACGTTATGCTGAAATTGCTTGGCGATGGCAGGCTTTACACTGCGGATAATTTATTACGCAAAAATTATGCCAATTATTTGGATGTTATGAAAATTATTCGTCAGGAATATGATACCCAAGTTTTAGAATATGTTGTTGACAAACAGCATTCTACTGTTATGGTTAGAATTCAAGAAACCGGAAAAGTTTTAGTTACATTATCTGCTGATGATTTCACAGAGAATGCTAGAGCTCTTTTTACAGGAATAAAAAATATTTCTGGAAGCTCAATACCGGCACCCGATTCTGTTTGTGAATTTGCAAAGGTTATTTATGTTGAAAAGCCAAAAGCACCGGCGGTAAAAGCATTAAAAAAACAGTTTGGCGGAAAAAATGATATATTTATTGAAGTTAGGGACGGTGAAACATCTATTGTTTCCGTGATGGGATTTTCCATAAAATCCAAATTTGCACAATCGCCAACGCTATTTAATGCCGGTTCGTCTTCGCAATTCTTATTCAAATTACCCGAATATGATGATGCAAAAATGGAAAATTTTAACTCATTATTGTCGTCAGATGGTAAAAGAAGTTGGGAACAATGCAAAAATCTTTTGCAGGCTGAAAAAATAGAATATGCACGTCCACAAAATCCAATCTACAGCAATAATTTATTTTTAGTAAGAGAGTCTATGGATAAAATCATGGCTTGGTGCGTAAAAGATAGATTGATAGATTCCGGAAAAGATTTTGGGGTTAAAGAAACCGTTGAAAGAATGGTTGATGCCAATCCTCTGAATGTACCAAATCCGGATATATATTACACAAAAGCTATTAAAGATTTTCTTATGGCCGGATTTACGGGAATGACAGCGGGAAAAAAATGGGATGGAAAAGAACAGGTCAACGGTGGGTATATCGTTGTCATGGATGATGGAGATGTTATTTGTTACCATTCAAATGACAGGGAATCTTTTCGAGACTATCTTTACAGAAATACTCATTTTGAGTATGTAAGTACGAAGAAATATTTATTGAGTTATATAAAAAAAGAAAACAATGAATATCTTTTACCCTTAAATGTGTCGATTAGATTTAATACACATACTCGATAAAATGAAAATAGGAAGTTTATTTTCCGGTATAGGTGGAATAGACCTCGGCTTTGAGCAGGCGGGGGTTGAGATATTATGGGCAAATGAAAATGACAAGGATGCCTGTAAAACATATCGGCACAATTTCCCGTCAACCAATCTGTTTGAAAAGGATGTAAGGTACTTAGATGCATACGAATTGGATTATGTCGATATACTAACTGCGGGATTCCCGTGCCAACCTTTTTCCGTTTGCGGAAACAAGAAAGGTTTTTCAGACGAGCGCGGGAATCTCTTTTTTGAAATAATGCGAATTGCCGATGTTATACAGCCCACTGTTATTTTCTTGGAAAATGTAGCAAATATAACGGAGCATGACAAAGGACAAACATTTAATGTTATTCACAATGAATTGGCGAGTAGAGATTACTATATAAGGTATCTTATTGCCGATGCATGTGACTACGGTATTCCACAGCACCGAACAAGGACATATATAATTGCATTTAAGTCGAAAACAGTTTGTGAAAGGTTTGCGTTTCCGGAAAAACGAAACCTTGAATTATCAATTACCGACGTAATAGACAGAACCGAAAAAGCCGAAGAAAGGCTCTATTTAAGCCGAGATTCATATGAATACAATCGATTGGTGTCGTTTATTCAAGACACAAATCAGATTTACCGCTTCACGGATTACGGCATTCAATCGAGCAAAGACGGAATATCGTTTACTCTTAAAGCAAATATGGGAACGTGGAAAAACAGGATTCCGTTTATCAAAGACGAATTCGGCATCAGAAAAATATCACCAGCAGAATGTTTGGCATTGCAGGGATTTCCGAAGAATTTCGGATTTCCCAATATTCCCACTCGCAGCGCATATAAGCAAAGCGGGAATACAGTCGTTGTACCGCTTGTAAAAGAGCTTGCCGATTCAATCAAGGTTGCATTTGCAGCGGAAGCGTGCAAATCGGATACACATTTATAGAAACTGTTATTGGTCGAAAACGATTTTAAGGGTATATATTATTGGAGAGTATATGTTATGAAAAATGTGAGAGATTATATTGAACGGTTTATCATAATTTTTTTGGCATCAATTATTCTGTTTATGATTTTCGATGTACAATTCAAGCTTTATTCTGTGTTGTTTTTAGGAATATATATTTTACTTTGTGTTAAATTTAAGAGAA
>JAJQAT010000211.1 GCA_021203665.1 Bacillota bacterium | reverse complement strand
ACCTTTCTGTACGGCTCCGAGCCGACCGAGTACGTCGTAACGGTTCCGCTGTCCTGAAGGTTTGAGTGAATTACGCGTCTCTCGTAGGGATTCATGGGTTCAAGAGTAAACTTCTTGCCCGTTTTTGTAACCTTTTCCGCAAGGCGTGTTGACAGCGCGAGCAGTGCCTCCGTGCGCTTTTCTCTGTAATTTTCGGTATCGATGGAAACCTTTATATAATCCTCCGAACGCTGATTTACCACAAGCGATGTAAGGTATTGCAGACTGTCGAGCGTGTCGCCCCTCTTACCGATAACGATTCCCATATTCTCGCCCGAAAGGTCGATTGATATGTTTTTCTCCTCGTCCGTCGTAACGTCAATATCAACGTCAAGATTCATCGCGCCGAATATGCCGCTCAGGAAATTCCTCGCGTCCTCCTCCGGTCCGCCGAGAGATTCCTTCTTGGGTCTGTCCGTTCTCTTCGGCTTGTCCGCTTTCTTTTCGGTTCTCTTGGGTCTGCTTGCCTGTCTTGCGGGAGCCTTTTTCTCCTCAACCTCCGGCTCGACGGCAATTTCTTCCTTAAGGGTAACTCTTACTCTCGCGTCCCTTACTCCGAGTCCGAGGAATCCCTTCGAACCCTCGTCAAGAATTTCTATTTCAACCTCTTCGCGCGCGGCGCCGAGCTCGTTTAGAGCCGCCTCTATTGCCGCCTCTTTATTTTTTGCGCTTTTTTCCGTGCTTCTGTGTTTTTTCAGGAATTGTGACAACTACGTCCTCCCCTTTCTTATCTAAATAATAATTAATCACCAGCTGCTGAATTATCTGAACAACCGCGCTGATTATCCAGTAAAGTCCTATACCCGACGGCAATGTTATGGTGAAAAATCCCGTCATAACAGGCATCATCCACAGCATTGTTTTTGACATTTGATTTGCCTGACTGTTGGAGTCGTTCTTTTGACCGGACTGCGCCTGCGATACCTTCATGGATATAAGCTGCGCGACTATCGCTAAAATCGGAATCGCAAGCAGCGCGATAATGCTCCAATTCGAAAAATCCAGCGCCATTATCCTTGAAAACGCCGCCGACGGAGCGTTTGAAAGGTCAAGTCCGAGGAAATTAAAATTAATAACCCACGGATGCGTCCCGCCCGTAACGCCGTCAAGCAGGCTGCCGTTGGCACCGACAACCTCCGCCCATTTGGAAAGCTGTATCTGTCCCGATTTTCTTATTACGTCTACCGTCGCCTCAGCATAGCTGCTTAGGTTATATCCGAGACTGACCATTGCGTCGCGCAAACGGTATACCTCGTTTACAACCGAATCAAGACTCCAGTCAACGCCTATAAGATACGAAATCGGTCTTTGAATAACCTGATACAAGCCTATAAGGATGGGCATCTGTATAAGCATGGGCAGACATCCGCCGGACATGCTTATATTGTTCTCCTTATAAATCTTCATCATCTCACGCTGAAGCTTTTCCTGATCATTCGCGTACTTCTTTTGAAGCTCCGCGATAATCGGCTGTACTTTCTGCTGTTTTTTCATGGCCCTTTGCGAGCGAACATTAAGCGGCATCAATATCATCTTTATGACAACCGTAAATATTATTATCGCAAGACCATAGTTTGCAACAAGACCATAGATGAACTCAATGATAAAGCCCATCGGCCGTGTGATAAGATACTCAAACATACGTCTTATTTTTCCTCTCTGCTGTGTTTTTTCGGCACAGGGTCGTAGCCGCCCTCGTGGAACGGGTGGCATTTAAGCAGCCGTCTTACGGCAAGATACGTCCCGCGCAGTGCGCCGTACTCCTGCAAGGCTTCCCTCGCATACTGCGAGCAGGTTGGGATAAAGCGGCAGCACGCCCCTCCCTTATACGGCGAAATGTGGTGTCTGTAAAAATCAATCATCGCGATTAGTATTTTTGTCATTGTATTAAATTCAACTTCTTCATAGAATAAACTATATCCTTACGGATTTGTTCCTGCGTTTTTCCTATTGCTCTGCTCCGCGCCACTATAATGATGTCGTATCCCTTTTTTATATTGTCCTCCTCAAGGCGGTAGCTCTCGCGCATAAGCCGCTTTAGGCGGTTTCGCACCACCGCTTTGCCTATAGTTTTGCCAACCGTGAGTCCGAGGCGGTTAAAGGAATACTTGTTTTTGCGCGCGTACACTACGGTATAGCCGCCGACGGCGCTGCCGCTTTTGTATGCGCGTCTGAAATCTCTGTTGAGCTTTAGGCTTTGAGTATTCTTCATCTAAATACCTCTTTTTATGAAAAAAGGCAACAAGCAAAGAGTTCCTCCTCACTTCCTGCCTAAACCTTTCATATATTATGCAGATAGCTTCTTTCTGCCTCTCTGTCTTCTGTTTGCCAGAATCTTTCTGCCCGACTTAGTAGACATTCTCTTTCTGAAGCCGTGTTCCTTAGCTCTTTGACGCTTTTTCGGCTGAAAAGTCATTTTCATTGTTACAGCACCTCCTCTGCTTATTTGCGGTCCCGATCAACCGCCTTTATTCCTATTTTATAAATAGACACCTAAACTATTATATAGATTTTACCGCCCGTTGTCAAGCATTTTTTTCTAATTTTTATTTATATATTTAGAAATCGCTGTTGTGAGTCCCGCGTGATTTATTTAACCCTCTTCCCATCTATGAATGTCATTTTACATTCTGCGTCAAATCTTGTCGGTAAATCGGTAAACACCGCTATATCGGCATCCTTGCCGATTTCAAGACTTCCCACGCGGTCATCTATCCGGCAGTTTTTCGCCGCGGTTACGGTTATCGCCTCAAGCGCTTTCTCCTCGTCCATACCGTGCTTTACCGCCATAACGGCGCACAGCGGCAAATTTTCTATCGTTATTTCCGGATGATCCGTTATAATGGCAACGTCCAAGCCTCTGTCGGATAAATTCTTATATGTGTCAAAGGTCAGATTTTTAAGCTCCGGCTTACTCCTGTCCGAAAGAGTCGGACCGAGCATTATCGGGAGCTTTTCGCGCTCCAAAATCGGCGCAACCGCGTCGCCGTCCGAGCAATGCTCTATCGTGACGCATATGTCAAACTCCTTGCCCAAGCGTATCGCGCTGCAAATATCGTCCGCGCGGTGCGCGTGGATTTTTACCGGTATTTCCTTTTTCAGAACCGGTATCATGGCCTCCGATTTCATATCAAAATCCGGCTTTTCATTCTCCTCGCTGTTCTCATTATAGGCGTCAAGCCTGTTCATATATTCTCTCGACTTTATAAGAAGCTCGCGGATAAGCGCCATAGTTCCCATTCGCGTTACGGGCGCCTCTTCCTTTTCGTTATACACGCTTTTGGGGTTTTCACCGAGTGCGAATTTCATCGCGGCGGGCGCTTTTATTACCATATCGTCCACGCATATGCCGTACGTCTTTACCGCCGCAAACTGACCGCCGACGGGATTCGCGCTGCCCGGTCCCGTCACAACCGCCGTAACTCCCGCCGTGTACGCGTCCTTAAAAGCGCGGTCAAAGGGATTTATACCGTCTATCGCGCGCAAATGCGGCATTATCGGGTCGCTGTCCTCGTTGCCGTCATCACCCTCAAAGCCGAGCGAATCCTCAAACATTCCGACGTGGCAGTGCGCGTCGATAAGTCCCGGCATTACGACCATACCCTCGGCGTCTATAACCTCGTCCGCCGCCTCGCCGTTATCCGCGCCGACATATAAAATCTTATCGTCAAACAGCACGCAGCCGTTTTCGATTACCTTTCCCGCCATTGTGAATATTTTTCCGTTTTTTATAAGTGTTTTCATATGCTCTTTATTCCCAGTTCGTTTACATAGCTTATTGCCGAGGTCGCCGCCACCGCGCCGTCCGCGGCGGCTGTTATAACCTGCCTTAACGGCGATACTCTTACGTCGCCAGCGGCGAATATTCCGTCGACGTTGGTGGCAAGGTACATATCCGTCTTTATAAATCCGAGCGGACAGCGTTCAATTCCGCACTGCGCCGCCAAATCCGACGACGGCGTTACGCCTATTGCCACAATCGCGCCCGAAACCTTTAATATACTCTTTTCGCCCGTCGCCGTGTTCTTTATCGAAACACCTTCAAGCATCGCCGCGCCGTTGAATTTTTCAACAACCGTATCGGTAATAATCTGTATTTTTCCGTTCTTTTTTACATTTTCAAGAGCGCGCGCCGATGCCTTAAATCGCTTGCTTCTGTTTAAAACATACACCTTGGAGCAAAATCCCGCCAAATACAGCGCGTCCTCCATGGCGGTGTTTCCGCCGCCGATTACGCATACGTCCTTATCCTTGAAAAATGCTCCGTCGCAGGTGGCGCAATAGGAAATTCCCGCGCCCGTAAGGCGTTCCTCACCGTCCGCGCCGAGCGTTTTAGGATTCGCGCCCGTGGCAAATATTATGGATTTCGTCATATACTTGTTTCGGCGCGTGTGGATTACCTTGACTCCGTATTCCGCGTTTTCGATTGATTTTACCGTTTCGCTCAAAAAGGTCACATCGAATTTTCTCGCGTGCTTTTCAAGCGCCGCCGCAAGCTCCTCGCCCGTGGGATTATCCGCGAACCCCGGATAATTGTCTATTTCATATGTTTTTATCGCCTGACCGCCGTAGGCTATTTTTTCAATCACAAGCGTTTTCATACCGCCGCGCGCCGCGTAAATCGCCGCCGACATACCGGCGGGTCCGCCTCCGATTATCGCAACATCAAACATTACTCATCCGCCTCCCGCTCATTCACATACGCCTCTATTATATATCTCGGACGTCTTTTTACCTCTTTATACAGCTTGCCTATATACTCGCCTATAAGTCCGACCGACAAAAGCTGCACTCCGCCTATAAACCATATCGACATCATAAGCGATGCCCAACCCGCGTTCGTATGACCGATAATCTTCTGCACAAGCGCGTACACCGCCATTATTACGGCTATAACGCACACTATCGCGCCGAAAGCCGAAATCATACGTATCGGGCTGATGCTGAACGACGTTATTCCGTCAAACGCGAATGAAAGCATCTTCTTTAACGGGTACTTGGATTCGCCCGCGAATCTCTCGTTTCTGTCGTAATACACGCTCGTTGAACGGTAGCCGACAAGCGGAACCATTCCGCGCAGGAACATATTTCTCTCGTGGAACTGCGAAAGTCCGTCAAGCGCTTTTTTGCTCATCAGCCTGTAATCCGCGTGATTGAACACGATATTCACGCCCATAAGCTGCATAAGCTTATAAAAGCCGACCGCCGTTGTGCGCTTGAAAAATGTGTCCGTATCGCGTTTGTTTCTCACTCCGTAAACCACATCGTATCCCTCGATGTAATGCTTAACCATATCCGGTATAACGTGTATATCGTCCTGAAGGTCGGCGTCGATTGAAATGGCGCAGTCACAGTCCTCCTTTACCGTCATAAGTCCGGCGAACAGAGCATTCTGGTGACCCGCGTTTCTCGCGAGCTTTATGCCGGCAATCTCGGTATGCTCCTTTGTAAGGCTGTTTATTATGCTCCACGTCTTATCCTTTGAACCGTCGTCCACAAAGACAATTCTGCTGGCGGAGCTTATCAGCTCCTCCGATTGCATTTGCGCGAACAGCTCCAGCATCTGCTTTGAGGTTTCGTGCAATACCTCCTCCTCGTTATAGCACGGTACTACCACATACAGCTTAACGTTCTTATCCATATTTATATCTCCTCTTTAGATTATACTTCAAATTATATTACTC
>JAJQAT010000104.1 GCA_021203665.1 Bacillota bacterium | reverse complement strand
ATATTATATTAAAACCGCTCAAAAATATCATTCCGAAAATAAATGTAAAATAAATTTTTCATTTTAAGGTTTGTTTAAGAATTATCATTTAAAATAAAATCAGCAAAAGGATAAAAGAGGAGATGAACGATATGGCTATCGAAATTTTTAACAGATTTGAGCATAAGTATAAGCTCGACACAGAAACATTCCATAAGGTTCTTGAGGTTATGGACCAACATATGGAGCTTGACTCACATTGTCAAAACCATTCGCTTTACACCATCGCCAATATTTATTACGACACGGAGGATAATTCTTTGATACGCGAATCGCTGTCAAAGCCGAAGTACAAGGAAAAGCTCAGACTTCGCGCCTACGGTGTTCCCGACAAGGATTCAAAGGTATTCCTTGAAATAAAGAAAAAGTATTGCGGACTTGTAAACAAGCGCCGCACGACGCTGAAGCTTCAAGAGGCGTATGACTTCATCGAAACCGGCAAAATGCCGGAGATAAAGAAATATATGAACGGTCAGGTAGTGCACGAGCTTGATTATTTCCTGCATTCCTATGACCTGGTACCGAAGGTATATATCGCGTATGACCGTCTCGCGTACTTTGAAAAGGGAAACGACGATTTGAGAATTTCCTTTGATACAAATATCCGCACGAGAAGAAACGACCTTTCTCTTGAGGCGGGCGACTACGGCACGCGTCTTTTAAGCGACGATGTGTGGCTTATGGAGATCAAAACAAGCTTCGCGAAGCCGCTGTGGCTGTGCGAAATGCTGTCGGAGCTTGAAATAAAGGATACAAGCTTCTCCAAATACGGCACGGAATACACAAGAATGATTACAAAGCAGAAGCAGGCTGAGGAAAGCGCGGCAAAGAAAAAGCTGCAAATATCCGCCAAAAAGCAGGCTGTCTGATTATAGGAGGATTTACTAAATGGATGAATTATTCAACTCGGTTCTCGCCGCGACAACAACAGATTCGGGAATCACGCTGACATTTATGACCGCGCTGGCGGCAATGGGCGCGGCGCTCCTGTTCGGACTTATCATAAGCCTTACATATATGTACACGCACAAAAACAAGTATCAGCAAAGCTTTTCCGTTACGCTTACAATGCTGCCTATTATACTTACCGTTATAATACTGTTTGTCGGCAGCAACGTGGCAAGAGCATTTTCACTGGCGGGAACCCTTTCGATTATACGTTTCCGCAGCGCTCCCGGCGACCCGGAGGATATTGGATATATCTTCTTCGACATCGCGGCGGGTCTCGCCTGCGGCGTGGGACTTTACGGCTACGGCGGATTGTTTGTTTTAATACTTTGCCTGTTTATGCTGGTTATATCGAAAATAAATTTCGGAAGTCCCAAAACAACGGCAAAGCACCTTAAAATAACAATTCCGGAAAATCTTGACTATGAGGGCGTTTTTGATGAAATTCTCTCCCAATACACCTCGAATTACACCCTAATCAAGGTAAGAACCACCGATCTCGGCTCGCTGTATGAGCTTACATACTCGGTGAATATGCACAAAAATGTCAACGAAAAGAATTTCATTGATGATTTAAGATGCAGAAACGGCAATTTGAACATTGTGCTGTCGCTCGCGTCGAACGAAATTTACGGGAAGTAATACGGTCAATGCCGCACTTATTATATATCTCCCCCCAAATACCTGCGGCATTGCTGTATTCATCAAGGATAAAAGGGCTTGGAAAATTTTTTGGATTTTTCTAAAAAACTCTTGCAAACTACTCTCTTATATGCTATAATATCAGATGTAGAAAGAAATTACATTCTACCCTTTTATCCTATACATAGCAAAAACAAAAAAAGCACTCAATCGGGGTGCTTTTTTTGTCGTGCGCGAATAAATACGGATAAGATTCCTGTTTCGCGGGCAAAATAACAGCGTCAAAATACTAAGCTGCGGAGTTGAAAAAATGTCGGGAATAATATTCAGTATAATAGCCGGAGCGGCAATGAGCATACAGGGCGTTATGAACACCCGCCTTTCGGATAAAATCGGTCTTTACGAATCAAACGTAATCGTGCAGGGCAGCGCGTTTATTTTGTCGCTTACAGCGCTGCTTTTGCTCGGCAAGGGCAGCTTTCGCGCCGTCACGGGCGTAAATAAGCTGTATCTGCTCGGCGGCGCGCTCGGAATCGTGATAACAGTAACCGTTATGCTCTCCATGAAGTCGCTCAGTCCCGCCATGGCGGTTTCCGTAATACTTATATCTCAGCTTTTGGTCGCGGCGATTATCGATGCGTTCGGCTTGATGGACAGCCCTCAAATACCGTTCACTTGGAATAAATATATAGGTATGGCGCTGATGATTGGCGGCGTGATACTCTTTAAATGGAAAACATAAGCGCATAAATACATTGATTCGGCATAAGCTAACAATACAAATCAAGCGTGAATATCCGTATTTAATATATTGGAAAGAAGGGAATCGAATTGAAAGATAACAAAGCCTTTGAGGTCCTGCAAAGAGTGGGACGCTCATTTATGCTGCCCATTGCCATTCTTCCGGTCGCGGGACTTTTTCTCGGCATAGGCAGCTCATTTACAAATGAAACCATGCTCCGCGCGTACGGACTTTACGGAGTAATGGGTCCGGGCACCGTCATTCACGGAATACTTACCGTTATGAGCGCGGCGGGCACGGTTGTGTTTGATAATCTGCCGCTCCTGTTCGCGATAGGCGTTGCCATAGGTATGGCGAAACGCGAAAAGGAGGTTGCCGCGCTGGCAAGCGTGATAGCCTTTTTCATAATGCACACCGCCATAAGCGCGCTTATTTCCGTAAATTACGGCAGCGGCGATATGAGCGTTGACACCCTCGCGCAGGCAAGCGCCAATTTTGAACAAAGCCTTAACCTGAGCGGCGCCACATCCTTGGTACTCGGTATTTACTCGCTGAATATGGGCGTGTTCGGAGGTATCATAGTAGGTCTTGGCGCGGCGGCTCTGCATAACAGATTTTATAAAATTCAGCTTCCGCAAATGCTGTCGTTTTTCGGCGGAACAAGGTTCGTGCCGATTATTTCGGCGGTTGTGTTCCTTATTGTCGGAATAATAATGTTTTTCATATGGCCGTATATACAGAAATTTATATCGCTTTTGGGAAATCTCGTTCAAAATACCGGCTATGCCGGCACTTTGATTTACGGCATTATAGAAAGAGCGCTTATCCCGTTCGGACTGCATCACGTATTCTATATGCCGTTCTGGCAGACAAACGTCGGCGGCTCCATGGAGGTTGCCGGACAGGTTATAAACGGTGCGCAGAATATATTCTTCGCTCAGCTCGCGGACCCCAATACCGCCGAATTTTCCGTGGACGCGACAAGATTTATGGCGGGTAAATTCCCGTTTATGATTTTCGGTCTGCCCGGAGCGGCTCTTGCCATTTACCAATGCGCCAGAAAGGAAAAGAAAAAAGCCGTCGGAGGTCTGCTGCTGTCAGCGGCGCTTACGTCAATGCTTACGGGTATCACGGAGCCGCTTGAATTTACGTTCCTGTTTGTCGCGCCGGTATTGTATATTGTTCACTGTGTGCTTGCCGGACTTTCGTTTATGCTTATGCACATCTTTAACGTGGGCGTCGGAATGACCTTTTCGGGCGGTCTTATCGATATGACGCTGTTCGGCGTTTTGCAGGGCAACACGAAAACAAATTGGATTTATATAATTCTTGTCGGTATTGTATATTTCTTTATATATTGGGGTCTGTTTACGTTCCTGATAAAGAAATTTAATTTCAAAACGCCCGGACGCGAGGCGGATAATGAAGAAACCAAGCTGTATACGCGTGCGGACGTAAACGCGCGCAAGGAGCGCCGCGACGGCGACAGGACGTCCGCCTTAATCCTTTGCGGACTCGGCGGCAAGGATAACATCTCGGACGTGGATTGCTGCGCCACAAGGCTGAGAATAACCGTGAACGACAGCTCAAGGGTGGACGAGGCACCGCTTAAGGAAAGCGGCGCGGCGGGCGTAATACGCAAGGGCAACGGAGTTCAGGTTATTTACGGACCGCGCGTCACGGTTATAAAATCCAACCTTGAGGATTTTATGGACAGTGCCGCGTCGGATAATTTAGAGGACTGTGACCTGTCTCCCGACACTGTCGAAACCGAGCGGCAAACCGCTCCTATGGACGGCGGCAGTGTTATGACCGTGACCTCTCCCGTAAAAGGAAAGGCAATCGCTTTGGAAAATGTGGACGACGAGGTATTTTCCGCGGGAATGCTGGGTAAGGGTATCGCAGTTGAGCCGTCGGAGGGTAAAATATTCGCGCCCGTTGACGGCGTAATAGACAATATACCCGAAAGCCGCCACGCGATAGGAATAACCGCCGATAATGACGCGAATATTCTTATTCACGTCGGTATCGATACGGTTAAGCTGAACGGCAGAAGCTTTGATGTAAAGGTTGAGGAGGGCGCGAAAATTAAAAAGGGCGATTTGCTTATGACCTTTGATTTAAGCGCGATAAAAAAGAGCGGCTATAAAGCAACCACTCCGATAGTCATTTGCAACAGCGGCGATTTCGCCGATATTAATATTCTTGCCGGCGGCGATGTAAACGCCGGCGACGATATAATGGATATAACAAGCTAAAAACAAGGACTGTTGACACGTATATCAAGGATATAAGTGCCAACAGTCCGAGATTACATATAAGGTCTGCGGTTCGATTTTTTATTTCTCAAGAGCCTTATAAACAACAGCCGCCAATGCCGCGCCAATCAGAGGGCCTACAATAAATACCCAAAGACACGCCATAGGCTCGCCCGC
Source organism: Bacillota bacterium (assembly GCA_021203665.1). Classification (GTDB taxonomy): domain Bacteria; phylum Bacillota; class Clostridia; order UBA1381; family UBA1381; genus Hominilimicola. The sequence continues at coordinate 923 of JAJQAT010000104.1, read as the reverse complement.
TCCGCTGATAGCCGCAACGATTGCGGGACCTATTGAACGGGCGGGATTTACCGATGTTCCGGTAAGTCCTATACCGAGAATATGTACCAATGTAAGAGTGAAGCCGATAACAACTCCCGCGAATGAGCCGTGACCGGCTTTTTTTGACGTTACGCCGAGAATTGTAATAACAAAGATGAATGTGAGCACTATTTCAACAAGCAAACCCGCCGCGGCGCTTCCGTTCACGCCCGCGAGTCCGTTGGCGCCGAACGCTTCTGTCATGTCCTTGACGTCGCCGAGAGTGAAAATCGCGGCAAGTATGCCCGCTCCCGCAAACGCTCCGAGACACTGCGAGATAACATATCCTATAAAATCCTTCACGCTCATGCCGCCGCTTATAAGCACGCCGAGCGAGACAGCCGGATTGATATGGCAGCCCGAAATGTTGCCGATGCAATATGCCATGCCGACAATTACCAAGCCGAACGCCAGCGCGGTAAGAATATATCCGCAGCCTATGTCGGATTCACAGCCGACCAGCATAGCCGTGCCGCAGCCCATAATCACAAGCACCATAGTGCCGATAAATTCAGCCGCATATTTTTTTGAACTTTTCATTTTGCTTACCTCCGTTATATTAATATTTTCGCAGACCTACCCTATTGTATAGTATATTTTACCATAAATATCCCCGCCATGTCAAGTAAATTTTGTGCAAAATTGTGCGTCTGTTGTTAAGATGTGACGAATTATAAATCCACACACTTTTTCATTTTTGTTTATCTTGACTAATTTGTCAAGATATGATAAAATATTATGTGCATTATGGAAAATTTACAAATTTCTCATAATCAAAATATCTACAACAGAAGGGGGGATAATTATTATGAATGAAACAGTAAAAAAAATAGCTCATCAAAATAAAGTCTATACAGCTACAC
>JAJQAT010000178.1 GCA_021203665.1 Bacillota bacterium | reverse complement strand
AAATAGTACATAATTGGCTGTGTTCATAATTTGTTTACTCATTCAAAAACCGTGAATACCGTGTTTTTTTATAGTGACAAATTACATCGGGTGTGTTATAATAAGAACGTATAGCCAAAAAATACGTCGAAAACGCATTTACATATAAACAAGGGGAGATGACTTTATGACACTCAAGGATTTGGATATAGGAAAAAGCGCGGTGATTGAGTCGGTCGGCGGCGAGGGCGCGCTCAGGCAGCATTTTCTCGATATGGGTATAATCCCGGGTGCGCGGGTAACAATGGTAAAGTACGCGCCTATGGGCGATCCCGTTGAGATACGAATACACAGCTATGAGCTGACGCTTCGTCTCGCGGACGCGGAGAAAATTTCCGTCACAAATGTACAGAGTGCGGACGAGGCGCGGATAATAGAGCGAAAAAAGCCTATTCCCCACCCCGGTTTGGGCGAGGGCGGCAAGTATCACAGCAAGTCGGACGGCGACCCGCTCCCCGACGGTGAGGTGCTGACGTTCGCTCTTGTCGGCAACCAAAACTGCGGCAAGACGACGCTTTTTAATCAGCTCACCGGCGCGAATCAGCACGTCGGCAACTTCCCCGGCGTCACGGTGGACAGAAAGGACGGACAAATAAAGGGTAACAAAAACACTCTTATAACCGACCTTCCCGGAATATACTCCATGTCGCCGTATTCAAGCGAGGAGCTTGTGACGCGTAATTTTGTGCTTGACGAAAACCCGCGCGGCATTATAAATATTGTCGACGCGACGAATATAGAAAGAAATTTGTACCTTACAATGCAGCTTATGGAGCTTAATATTCCTATGGTGCTGGCACTTAACATGATGGACGAGGTTAGGGAAAACGGCGGCTCGGTAAGAGTAAACGAGCTTGAGGCGCTTTTGGGCATTCCCGTTGTGCCGATTTCCGCGGCGAAAAACGAGGGTATAGACGAGCTTGTTTCGCACGCCGTACACGTCGCCAAAAATCAGGAGCGTCCCGGCAGACAGGATTTCTGCGGCGCGTCGGGAAAATCGGGCGCGGTTCACCGCTGTCTGCACGCGGTTATGCACCTTATAGAGGACAAGGCAAGTGACGCGGGAATACCGCTTCGCTTCGCCGCGACAAAGCTTGTGGAAAACGACGCGCTTATCGCCGAAAAGCTGCGTCTCACGGACAGTGAAAAAGAGGGTATAGAATACATAGTAAGGCAAATGGAAAAAGAGCGCGGACTTGACCGCTCCGCCGCGATTGCGGAAATGCGTTTTGAGTTTATCGAAAACGTGTGCGCCTCGACAATTCTTAAGCCTAAGGAAAGCAAGGAGCGCGTCAGGAGCGAACGGCTCGACCGCGTGCTTACGGGCAAATTCACCGCCCTGCCGTGCTTTGCGGTTATTATGGCGGCAGTATTCCTGCTTACGTTCAACGTGCTCGGCGACCGCCTTTCGGGACTGCTTGAGCTTGGAATAGGATTTATCACGGATTTGGCCGACACTGCGCTTGCGGCTCTCAATGTCAACGCCGCTCTGCGCTCGCTTGTTATTGACGGAATATTCACCGGCGTCGGAAGTGTTTTGAGCTTCCTGCCGTACATAGTGCTGTTGTTCTTTTTCCTGTCACTGTTGGAGGACAGCGGATATATGGCGCGCGTCGCCTTTATTATGGATAAGTTTCTGCGAAAGATAGGACTTTCCGGAAGAAGCATTGTGCCGATGCTTATCGGCTTCGGCTGTACCGTTCCGGGCGTTATGGCGTGCAGAACGCTCCCCTCGGAGCGCGACAGGAAAATGACCATGCTCCTTGCGCCGTTTATGAGCTGCTCGGCAAAGCTTCCGATATACGGATTTTTCGCGGCGGCATTTTTCCCGCGGTATGCGGGTCTTGTGATGGTCGCGCTGTATTTCGGTGGTATTCTGGTCGGTATTTTGGCGGCGCTTCTTTTCAAAAGCACTATGTTTAAGGGCGAGGCGATACCGTTCGTAATGGAGCTTCCCAACTACCGTATGCCCGGCGCTAAGAACGTCGCTCGGCTTCTTTGGGATAAGGCGAAGGACTTTTTGCAAAGAGCGTTCACGGTTATATTTATCGCAACTATAGTCATATGGTTCCTGCAAACCTTTGACACGCATTTGAATATGGTTGACGATTCGCAAAACAGTATTCTCGCTTTAATCGCCGGATTTATCGCGCCGGTATTTAAGCCGCTCGGCTTCGGCGACTGGCGAATATCCACGGCGCTTATCACGGGATTTTTGGCAAAGGAAAGCGTTGTTTCGACGCTTACCGTTCTGTTCGGCGACATATCCGTTTTGCAAGCGCTCCTCTCCCCTGTCGGCGCGGCGAGCCTGCTTGCGTTCTGCCTTTTGTACACACCCTGCGTCGCCGCCGTCGCGTCGGTTAAGCGCGAGCTTGGCGGAAAATGGGCGGTCGGCGTTGTGGTAGGTCAATGCGCCGTCGCGTGGGTTGCCGCCGCCGCGGTAAGGCTTGTAGGCACGCTTATTTGCGCCTTGATTTGATATTAATTTTGAAAGGATATTGAAATGGTAATACTATACGAAGTGCATGATAATTTATATGTAAATATGACAAACAAATGCCCCTGCGCCTGCACGTTTTGTCTCAGACGCACAAGGGATGAGATGAACCACTCGGGCAGTCTGTGGCTTGAAAGAGAGCCGAGCGTTGACGAGGTCAAAAACGAGTTCGCCAAATTTGACATAGACAAATACAAGGAAATTGTTTTCTGCGGCTTCGGCGAGCCGACCGAAAGACTTGACGATGTGCTTGAGGTCTGTCGGTTTATAAAGGAAAAATACAATAAAACAATCCGCATAAACACGAACGGTCTTGCCGATTTGATTCACGGCAAAAACACCGCTCCGATGTTTGAGGGACTTATCGATATTGTGTCCGTGAGCCTTAACACTCCGAACAAGGAGCGGTATTTGGAGCTTACGCAAAGCAGGTTCGGGATTGAATCCTTTGACGCGATGCTGAGGTTCGCCGAAAACGTAAAGCATTATGTGAAAGAGGTAATTTTATCAACGGTATCGACAACTCTGACGGATGAGGAAGAAAAAGAATGCGCGGCGATATGCGAAAAAATAGGCGTTACCTACAGAATACGCCCGTTTGAATAATGATAACGCTAAAAAATACGCTGCGAAAAAACGGAGGTTTATTATGAACACGCTTGCATTGGAAATGATAAAATACTACGCCGGCGATATAAAGCGGATTAACCACTTTATAAAGGTGCACGGATATGCCGAGGCAATCGGCGCCGCGGAGGGTCTTGACGAAAGGACGCGGCTTATACTCGAAACGGCGGCGTATGTCCACGACATAGGCATAAAAATCAGTGAGGAAAAATATAACAGCTCCTCCGGACATTACCAGGAAATCGAGGGTCCGCCAATCGCGGAGAAAATGCTGAAATCGTTAGGCTATGACGATGAAATTATCGGGCGCGTATCATATCTTGTGGGACATCATCACACGTATTCCGATATTGACGGCATTGACTATCAGATACTTGTCGAGGCTGATTTTTTGGTCAACATCGACGAGGACGGTATGGACAAAAGCACAGCCAAAGGTGTTCGCGAAAAAATATTCAAAACTCAAACGGGCAGGGAAATGCTCGATAAATTATATTTAGCGTAAAGATAATCCGCTTTAATATTTATGTTTATGCCGCGCATTGCGGCGGAATGGAGATTAACATGGTTGATTTTTTCAGTATTCTGGACGCGTTGTCGGAAGCGGTGTATGTGACCGACACGGAGACAAATGAAATTCTGTATCTTAACGCGGAGGGCAAGCGTCTTTTCGGCGATTGCGTCGGCAAGTCCTGCGGCGAGGTTTTCGGCAGTCCGAACGGCATCTGCGCCGCCCTTTCGGCGGAAAAGCTGTCGGAGGATAAAATTTATACCAAAACCTACACCGACAGCCTTACCGGCAAAACGTATATGCTTCGCGATAAGCTCATCTCGTGGGACGGAAGAAAGGCAAAGCTTGAGATAGCCTTTGACGCTACCGATAGCGAGCGCGAGCGGAGCGATTTGCAGATGCGTCTCGACGTGGAGAATTTTATTGTAAGCTGTGTGCTTGAAACGCATCAGACAAAGCCGTTTCACAATGCCATAAACAATCTGCTCAAAACCATAGGCAAATTTTTGGACGCGGAGCGCGTCTACATATTTGACTACAACGGCACCACAATCAGCAACACTCACGAATGGTGCGGGGATGGCATTTCCCGTCAGATAGACACTCTGCAAAATATCGACGCGCAAATTATAGACAGGTGGATGTCCGAATTTAAGGCGGGCAAGCTTGTTATGATAGAGGACGTTGAAAAAATAAAGGATATTTCCCCGAGGGAATACGAGGAGCTGTCGCGCCGCAATGTGAAATGTATGATGGCGGCGCCGTTGGACAACGACGGTGAAATCATCGGATTTATGGGTGTGGACAATCCTCCGAAGGAAAAAATTATCAGCGGTGAAATGCTCTTCTCGGTTATGTGTTATTTTGTTTCGTCGGTGGTTATCCGCGAGGCGACGGAAAGAAAATTATTGGAGGTAAGCTATACCGACACGCTTACCGGTATGTACAACAGAAATAAATTCATAGAGGATACCAATAAAATAGCGGATACCGACAAAACAAGCGTCGGCGTTTTGTACACCGACCTAAACAGCCTTAAGGAAATAAACGACAAATACGGTCACGACGCGGGAGACGCGGTGCTTAAGAGCGTCGCGGGAGCCGTAGCGGAAACCTTCGGCAACGACAAGGTGTACAGAGTCGGCGGCGATGAGTTTGTCGTGCTGTGCGTGGCGATTGACGAAAAGGAGTTTTCGGACAAGATAGAGCTGCTCAAAAAGCGTCTTGAAATCCTGCAATACAGCTCCGCCATAGGCTACCGCTACTCGGACAACTCCAAGAGCATAGACAGCATTATTAAAAACGCCGACGAGGAAATGTACAGCGATAAAAAAGCGTTTTACAAGGATAAAAAGGAGCCGGGCAGATACAGAGCGCGCAACGATAGGGCGATGGTTTTCGCAATGCCCAACTCTGTGAAAAAATACATCCGAGACGAGCGTTTTGTTATATGGTTCCAACCCCGATTCGACATCAATACCGGCGAATTTTGCGGCAGTGAGGCGCTTGTGCGCTTCTTTGACGACGACGGAATTATTATAACCCCGATGGACTTCATTCCGGAAATGGAGCGGATGGAAACGGTTCATCTTGTGGATTTTTATGTGTTCGGCCGCGTTTGCGAGTATATTTCCGAATGGCGCAGGGCGGGCAAAAATGTAAAGCCAATATCCGTGAATATGTCGCACAGGACAATGCTTAAAAAGAGCTTTGTGGAAAATCTTATTAATATATTGTATACCAACGATGTTCCAAAGGAGCTGGTTGTTATAGAGGTTACCGAGGAGAGAGAAACAGGCGGACTGAGCGACGTATCGGAGGTGCTTAAGGATTTGAAAAAGCACGGGTTCAGGATTGCCATTGACAATTTCGGCTCCAAATACGCGGATTTATATCTTATCGCGGATTTGAAATTCGATATTCTAAAGCTCGACGGCGATATGATTTACAAAATGCGCACGGACAGAAAGGCGAGCTATCTTGCGAGGTCTATTGTTGACATATGTCACGAGGAGAATATTAAAATTGTCGCCGAGGACGTGGAAAACGACGAGGAAATGAATATTTTAAGAGATATAAGCTGCGACGAGGTGCAGGGGTATCTGTTTGATAAG
>JAJQAT010000105.1 GCA_021203665.1 Bacillota bacterium | reverse complement strand
GCGTATATGTCGCCTGTCCGGTCTCGCTTAAATCCATTGTTCCGCGCGCGTTTTCGGCAAGGCTGCCGCTCCGCATCGCCTCCTTGAAAAGCCTTAATTTACGCTCTAAATCGAGCTGTGTTCCGCAAAGAACGGTGATGCGGTTATCGTAATTTAACGTTATGTCCGTTATGTCGTTTATGTTTATCTCTATAATCTCATCCAGAATTTCGGTGCTTTCAAGGGTTTCGAGTACGGTGGTTAAAATTTCCTTTTTCTCCGTCTCATCCGTTTCAACCGTTTCCCCAAGCGCGAATCCGCTCACACTGAAGCCCGTAATAACGGGTACCGGCTCGGGTGTGCTGCCGTCGTCGGCAAGCACACGAAGCTCGCGGTTCACCAAAAGAGTGTTGCTCTCCGTTTGGATAAGCGCCGCCGGATTGTACTCCGTCACTATCACCTTAACTGACGGCGGGAATATCTTTTTTTGAACCTCAACGTCGTCTATATACGGGATTTCCTTAAGAATTTTTCTTATTTTTCCGCCGCCGTAGCGGAAAAGATTTTCGCCTATAAGCGGCTGGAGCTTCTCGCTGAATTGCTCCGCGCTGACAAGTCTGTTTCCCTCGACGGTCACACTGCGTATATTGAATATGGGCGTTAAAAACATCAAAACAAGCACAAGCACAGCGGCTAAAATAAGCGTTGCAAGCGCGCGGCGGCGCTGCAGCTTCAGCCTTTGCTCCTTTTGCTTCTTTTGGTATCTCACCCTTTTTTCAAGCTCGCTTAGCTCGCGCCCCTCGTTCGGAGCGGATGCGCGTTTGTCCGCCGAGCTTGAATTATATTCGGTTGTATCCTTTGTAACCTTTCTGCCGCCCGTTTTCACAAGGCGGATGTTACTCTTTTTTTCATCCATATCGATCTCCATTAAACCGCCTTGCGGCGGCACAAATTATAACGTGGAAAAGAAACAAGCAGATTGCTGTTATGAGGAGCGCAGTCGTATTCGCACCGCAAAGAAATGCGGGCAGCCGTAAGGCTGACCTTTTGCCACAGGCAAAAGGTGCTGAGCCTTATACTTCAAGCTCCGAATAATAGTAAGCTGCGCAGTTTATTTTTCATGTTATCATTCCCGTCTTATATTGGCACCGCAGCTGAGCAGATATTTTTCTATGCTTTCATATCCCCTGTCTATAAATTCCGTGCCGCTTACGGCAGTTATCCCGTTCGCGGCAAGTGCCGCGACAACAAGCGCCGCGCCGCCGCGCAGCTCCCTCGCGACCACGTTTGCGCCCTGAAGCTCCTTTACGCCGCGCACTACCGCGCTTCTGCCCTCAACCTTTATGTCCGCGCCCATCCTCGTCAGCTCGTCAACGTGTTGAAATCTGTTTTCAAATATATTTTCAATAAAAACGCTCGTTCCCCTCGCCGTCGCCGCGAGCGACATGAACGGGGACTGTATATCCGTCGGAAATCCCGGATACGGCATTGTTCTTATTGTATGTACGCTTTTAAGTCTGTTCGGCGCGGTCTGTATTATCCTGTTTTTTTCACATTTTATTTCCGCGCCCATTTCCGTAAGCACGTGGAGCATTGCCCGCATATCACGCGGATTTACGCCTCTGAGGCACATCTCGCCGCCCGTTATCGCCGACGCCGCAAGATAGGTGGCGGCGACTATGCGGTCGGGCATTATCGTGTATTCCGCGCCGCGGAGCTTTTCCACTCCGTCTATGGTTATTACGCTTGAGCCGGCGCCGTGTACCCTCGCGCCCATTTTATTTAGGAAATTGCCCAAATCCGTTATTTCCGGCTCGCGCGCCGCGTTGGAAATGGTTGTGCTTCCCTTGGCGCATACCGCCGCGAGCATCGCGTTCTCCGTCGCGCCGACGCTCGGAAAATCAAGATGTATGCCGCCGCCGGTAATTTCGGCGGCTTCGCATTTTATGTAGCCGTGCTCCTCGCGAATTTCAACGCCGAGAGCGCGCAGTGCCTTCAGATGAAGGTCTATCGGGCGCAAGCCTATCGGACAGCCGCCCGGCATACTGACCACAGCCTTTTTACACCGTGAAATTATCGCGCCGAGAAACACTATGGACGACCTCATTTCACGCATAAGGTCCTCACATATCCTGCAATCGCACATTCCGCGCGCGTCAACCGTAACGGTGTCCGCCTCGCGCTTTACATTGCAGCCGAGCCTTTCAAGCACAAGGTCTGTTTTATCTACATCTCTCAGACACGGGCAGTTTTTTATGACGCTTATTCCGTCCGCCATCACCGTGGCAGCCAAAATGGGCAGCACCGCGTTCTTCGCGCCCTGCACGCGTATCTCGCCGCTTATTTTTTCGCCGCCCTTTATAATAAGTTTGCCCACTTTTAACACCTCGCATTATAATATATTCTCATATGCTATAATACGAAATATATAAAAATCTGTTACAACTGTATATTATAACACAAGTTGTACGATTTTTTAAGGGTTGACTTGCAAAAATAACATACCCTTAACATCAATGTAACAATGCAAGGCTTGTCGAAACGGATAACCCCTGTAAAACAAAAAAAGAAAGACACATCAGTGCCTTTCAATATTGCTCTTCGCCGCCATTGCCGCGCCGACTATGCCCGCGTCGTTAAACAGCTTGGCAATTCTTATGTCGGTTTTCGGCATATATTTATTGAAATCATATTTATATACAAATTCCTTAATCGGTTCGAGCAAAACATCGCCCTCTTTGCTTATTCCGCCGCCTATGACAAGTATTTCCGGCTGGAATATGTTTACAATATTTGTAATTCCCTCGGCAATATATCGGATGTAGTTGTTTTTGACCTCTACAGCCGCCTCGTCTCCCGCTTTCGCGCACTCAAACGCGGTTCTGCCGCTTACGTGACCCTTTCTTTTTACCCATTTGTTCATTGACGATTCGGGATGTTTTTTCATCATCTCGGAGGTTTGCTCCCTAAGCGCGGTGACCGACGCGTATCGTTCAAAGCAGCCGCGTCTGCCGCAGGTGCATTCTATACCGTTCATTTCCATACAGATATGACCTATTTCGGCTCCGGCGCTGTTAAAGCCGCGGTAAATCTTCTTATTAATAATGATTCCGCCGCCCACTCCGGTGCCGAGAGTTATAAACACAAAGCTGTCGGCATCGTGTCCGCAGACAATATACTCGCCGTATGCCGCCGCGTTGGCGTCGTTTTCCATGTATACCGGCAAATCAAAATACTTTTTTATCTCGGCGGCAACGGGCGCTTTTTTAAAGCGCAGATTACCCGCGTACACTACAACTCCGTTTTCGCTGTCAACAGTGCCCGGGCTTCCTATGCCTATCGCTTTAATATCGCTCATGCAAAGTCCCGCGCCGCGCGTGACGCGCTCGCAAAGCGTTGCCATATCCTTGACAATTTCCTTATAGCTCCTGCCCTTTAAGGTCGGCATACTGCTCTTTGAGAGTATTTTGCCGTCCCCGCCGACGCAGCCCGCCGCGATATTGGTGCCGCCCAAGTCTATTCCTATATACATCGATGTCTCTCCCGTCAGCTTACTATTTGACCTGTGCTTTTTATTACGATTATAGCTTTAACCAGTTTTCCTTCAATATATACGGGCTTTGCGGTAACCTTACAGCGCTTATACGTATTATTGGTGTGCTTCAAATCCAAAAGATCGGTGACAGGCTCTTTGTTGGTCTTAATATCCGCGCACATTTTCTCGAACGCGACTATCGAGCCGGGGTGAACAATATGGTCATTCACCAGCGTGTCGCAAGCGTTTTCCACGTCCTTGCCCAAAATATAATCCTTGGCGCGGTGCGCCTTTGTTTTTGTCGACAGTATTCCGGTGGCAAAGTCATATTCAAGAACAACAGCCTCAATCAGATCAAGCGCGGTTTCAAAGCTCAGCCTTGACATATTCAGCTCTTCCATTATTCTCATCTGCTCTGTAGAGTCGGACACGGACGCGTAATACATCTCGTATTCCTCGCGCTCGGCAAGGAAAAACAGCTTAACCGTGAGCCATATTTGCTTATCGCTGCTAATCTTTCTGACCTGCACGGACTCGCCGCGCGTGCCGGAATTTTTAGCCGCTTTAAACGCTTTAAGCACCTTTTTCCTGTCGTCGGGATGAATATTGTCAAGTACTCTCGTCATCTTTTCATCCGCGTTCGGCATACAATTCCTCGTTAAATCGTAATAATACTCGTTCGCCTTCATCAGCTGCACGTCCTCCTTGCCGTCAAAGGCGTAAATCGCGACGCCGCCAAGTATATTATTCAAAAGGTTCTCCGTCATGAAATCGGAATGGAACAGCTCCTCTATCGCTATCGTATTCTCGTACGACATATGCAGCTCATCCGTCATTACATTGTCCGGATTCTTTATAAGCTCCTCAAACTTTTCGCTCGATATTGGCTTTGAGAAATAGAATCCCTGCGCGTAGTAGCAGCCCAAATCCATAAGGAATTTCTTTTGATCCTCCGTTTCCACGCCCTCGGCTATGGTTTGCAAGCCTATCCATTTTGCCATGCGTATAACGGACTCCAGGATTTCCTTGCCCTTGTTGTTATCGCTCGGTCCGGGTTCCAGGAAGCGCGTGTCTATCTTCAGCACATCGACGTTAATATCCTTTAATATATTGAGCGACGAATATCCGCTGCCAAAATCGTCCATAAGCACCTTAAAGCCGAGATTCCGCAGCTCGTCAACAACCTTAATAATCTTTTCCTCGTCATTCGTAAACGCGCTTTCGGTTATTTCTATTTCAATAAAATCTCTTTTTATGTTATATTTATCGGTAAAAACAACAAATTTATTTGATATTTCAAGCGAGTAAATATCAAGCCTCGACACGTTTACCGACACGGGAACCGCACAGTAGCCCTTGTCTATCCATGATCTGATAAGGCGGCAGGTTTCCTCCCATATGTACTCATCAAGCTTTGTTATAAGCATATTCTGCTCAAAAAGAGGTATGAAATCCTTCGGGAATATCAATCCCTTTTTCGGATGCTCCCATCTTACAAGGCTTTCCGCGCCCACAACCTTATTCGTGCGTATGTCGAACTTAGGCTGGAGATATACCTTAAACTCATGATTTTCAAAGGCGCGCTCCGCGTCGTTTAAAAGCTCGTACTGCGAGAACATATAGTCGCGCACGTTTTTGTTGTACTCCGCGACGTTTACCATGTAGTTGTTTTTAACGGTGTCAATGGCAACCTTGGCTCTGTCGCACATGAGTCTTACCGGTATGTTTTGAGCCTCGACATGGTAAATACCGACTATGATTTTTATATCTATGTCCAGCGGATAATTCTTGACCCAGCCTTGAACCTCCGCGCCGAACGGCTCGGGATTTATATTTTCATCCTCGTCAAGAAAGGCGAATATATCCGATGAAAGGCGGCTCGCGGGAAGATTGTATTTCTTCGCTCTCTCCTGGAGCTTTTCTCCTATATAAATCAGGAGCCTGTCGCCCTCCACGAAGCCGAATCTGTCGTTTATAAATTTAAATTTTTCAACATCCAGACACACTATGACGTAATTCCTGTCCGGATGCTTTGCGAATCTGTTTCTGACGCTTTCTGTAAAAGTATCCCTGTTATACAGTCCCGTAAGCTTATCAAAGGATTTTTCTTTTTTCAGTTCCTCTTCAAGGTACTCTATTCTGTTTAATAATTGTTTTTCATTTCCCTCTGACATATACGCGCACCTCCGATACTCCCTAATCTGACATTTTTTATTTATTCCGCCCTCGGCGGCTGTGAATTTCTATAAATATCTAAAACTACTCTGTTATATTATAACAC
>JAJQAT010000141.1:1120-5839 GCA_021203665.1 Bacillota bacterium | reverse complement strand
ATTATTGACATATGCCATTAATTATGCTATAATAAAATTACACAGATAAACACAAGGAGGTAATTTTAATGAGTGAAGAATGCTCTCACAACTGTTCGGAGTGCGGCAGTGATTGCGGTGAGCGCACCGCTCCGCAGAGTATGCTGGAGTACACGAACGAGGTATCGAATGTCAAAAGGGTTATAGGAGTTGTCAGCGGAAAGGGCGGCGTGGGTAAATCGCTTGTAACATCGCTGCTCGCGTCAGCGATGAGCAAGAAAGGATACCAAGCGGCAATATTGGACGCGGATATTACGGGTCCGTCAATTCCGGCGATGTTCGGAATCAAGCAAAAGGCTATGACAAATTCAATCGGATTACTGCCCGCGGAAACGAGCGACGGCATACGCGTTATGTCGCTTAATCTGCTGCTTGAGGACGACACGGAACCCGTTATATGGAGAGGTCCGGTAATCGCGGGCGCGGTGACGCAGTTTTGGACAGAGGTTTGTTGGGGCAACGTGGACTATATGTTCGTGGATATGCCGCCGGGAACAGGCGACGTGCCGCTGACTGTTTTCCAGTCGCTGCCCGTGGACGGAATTATAGTCGTTACATCTCCGCAGGAGCTTGTCGGAATGATAGTCGGAAAAGCCGTTAAAATGGCGGAAATGCTTGATATTCCCATACTTGGCATTGTGGAGAATATGTCGTACTTTGAATGTCCGAGCTGTCACGATAAGCATTATATTTTCGGCAACAGTCATATTGAGGAGATGGCGGCGCGGTACGGCATTGAAAACACCGCGAGAATACCGATAGCCTCCGAGATAGCCGTCCTGTGCGACAGGGGCGCGGCGGACGCGATAGACACTATATATCTTGACGGCATGGCGGCGGTTATTGAAAACGTGAAAAAAAGAGAGGTGACCTAAATGTCAAGACCGACCAAATGCAGAATGATTTGCAGGTTTCCTCAAACATTGGAATTTGCTCCTACGAATGTCGGACGCGAGTGCGAGCCGGTCATAATGACGGTGGACGAATACGAAACGATACGCCTGATAGACAGGGAGGGGCTTTCTCAAGAGGAATGCAGTCAAATGATGCAGGTCGCGAGAACAACAGCGCAGAAAATATATGAATCAGCCCGCAAAAAGCTGGCGGACGTGTTGGTGGACGGACTTCCACTCAAAATCGAGGGCGGCGAGTATCGGCTGTGCGGCGGCAAAAACCGCTTTTGCGGCGCGGCTAAATGTCACATAGAGGAAATAAACAGGATTTTTCAAAAATCGAAGGGAGATAATATTATGAGAATTGCGGTAACTTACGAAAACGGACAGATTTTTCAGCACTTCGGACACACGGAGCAGTTTAAGGTTTACGATGTTGAGGACGGCAAAATTGTATCCTCGGATGTTGTAAGCACAAACGGTCAGGGTCACGGCGCATTGGCTGAGGTTTTGCGCGCGCTAAAGGCAGACGCGCTGATATGCGGCGGTATCGGCGGCGGCGCGAGGACTGCTCTTGAAACAGCGGGAATAGCGCTCTACGGCGGCGCGTCGGGCGACGCGGACGCGGCGGTCGAGGCTTTTCTTGCTGGCAGTCTTAATTATAACCCCGATGTGCAGTGTTCTCATCACGAGGGACATCACCACGGCGGGGACTGCGGCGGACACCGCCACGGTGAAAATCACGAATGCCGTCACGGTCACTGTGCGGATTAATTATTAAATAAAATCGGAAACGGAGGATAAAAACAATGGGAAACAAGAAAAACCCGTATGCGGGTACAAAGACCGAGAAAAATCTATGGGAGGCATTTTCGGGCGAATCGCAGGCGAGAAACAAGTACACCTACTTTGCAAGCGTCGCGAAAAAAGCGGGATTTGAGCAAATAGCGGAGCTGTTTTTAAAGACCGCCGCGAACGAAAAGGAACACGCGGAGCTGTGGTTTAAGGCGCTCGGCGAGGTTGGCAACACTGCCGAGAACCTGCTCAAAGCCGCCGAGGGCGAGAATTACGAGTGGACGGATATGTACGACCGTATGGCAAAGGACGCGGACGAGGAGGGCTTTCACGAGCTTGCGGAGCAATTCCGCGGAGTCGCGGCAATCGAGAAGTCTCACGAGGAACGCTACCGCAAGCTTTTGCACAACGTGGAAGCCAAAGAGGTATTTGAAAAGAGCGGCGTGACGCTGTGGGAATGCCGCAACTGCGGACATATGGTGCTGGGAACAAAGGCTCCGGAGGTTTGCCCCGTATGTAAGCACGCGCAGTCTTATTTTGAGGTGAGAAAGGAAAACTATTAAGGAGGATTTAAAATGGAGCTTAAATTTTATGTATGCGAGCATTGCGGAAACATTATCGTAAAGGTAAAGGATTCGCGTGTTCCCGTGATGTGCTGCGGTCAAAAAATGACCGAGATTATCCCCGGTACCACGGACGCGGCTGTTGAAAAGCACGTTCCCGTTTACAATGTCGAGGACGGTATAGTTAATGTAAACGTAGGGTCCACGGAACACCCGATGACCGCGGAGCATTATATCGAGTGGATTGCCGTTAAGACAAAACAGGGATTTCAGATTAAGCATTTAACGCCGGACGATAAGCCGGCGGCAAGCTTCGCGCTTGCGGGCGGTGATGAAGCGGAGGCGGTTTACGCCTATTGTAATCTCCACGGCTTGTGGAAAGCGTAAAAAATTTGGGAGCGGTGTGTCCGCTCCCATTTTTCATTATCTCTTATCGGCAAAATTGCAAAGCTGCATCGCCACGCCGTCAGGCATTACATCAAAGCCGAAGCGTTTATAAAACGCGGCGTTTTTGCTTTCCTCCGGCATCAAATTGATGTAAAGATAATTTTTGTATTTTTCCTTTATCGCCTCAACCAAGTGATTTGCGATTCCCCGGTGCCGATAATCGGGGTGAACGAGAAGATAGTGCATATACGCGACCATTTCACCGTCGTCAATCACCCGCGCAAGTCCCGCCAATCGGTCATTGTCCCACGCCGTGATGACGGTTTCGGAATTCATAAGCGCTTTGTACAGCCTTGTCGGGTATTTCCCCGACACCCACCCGACGGACAGAAACAGCTCCCGCACCTGCTCCATCGTGAAGATTTTTTGTTCCGTGTATGTAATAGACATTAGTTGCTCCTTTTGATTTTTGTACGCGATTAAGCTACGCGCCGAGCTGCTTATGGTCGCATTTTTGACAATACGCAAGCGGCGTTTCGCTCGCCTGCCTGTAGAACGCGCCCGACCATTCGCAAATGTTTTGCAATATAGGCACAACCGTCCTGCCCTTTTCGCTTAAGGAATACTCTACCCTCGGCGGAATTTCGTCGTAGGATTTTCTTGTCACGATTCCGTTTGCTATAAGCTCCTTAAGCGCGGCGGCGAGAACCGCGTCGGTGATATTTCCCATCTCGGTGCGTATTTCGCTGTATCTCAGTGTTCCCATTCCCGCGAGAACGCATATGATTCTTGAATTCCATTTTCCGCCGAATATACCCAGTCCGTACTCCAACGGGCATCGAATATCCTCGGCAAGCTTTTTCTTGTACATATCAAAACCTCCCTTATTGCTTTATTATATAGGATTACGCTTGAAATGTAAAGTGGATTTTGGGTTTAGCGTAGTGAGCATTTCTTGTCAAAGAGAGGCAATCAAAATGCTTTGCATTTCGCATGGGCAGAGCCGGCGGAGGGATTCAGACGAACACTGTTCGCCCCTGCGGGTTGAAAAGTAGGAATCCCTCAGTCACGCCTGCGGCGTGCCAGCTCCCTTTAACAAGGGAGCCTTCCGCTAAATAAAAATTTATCGCATATTAAAAGATATTCCGGTTTTACAGAACCTTTTTATTATCCGCGCCCGGGGTGGTGACAATTACCTGCTCCGGAGTGATAAGAAGCGCGCCCTTTGCGGTTGCCGCGCCGTTAAACATTTTTTCAACCGCTGCTTTAAAACCGGAAACGATTTCACCCTCGGTAAGGTACTCTGCTTTTCCTTTTATTTGGTATCCCTCCAGGGTTTTAGCGTCATATACGGACACGGCGATTTTTCCGCCGTTCGCGTTTAGGTTATTCAGCGTGGTTTCCAAAAATACATCTCCGACCGCCAAATTTCCGTCCTCGGTTACGGCTTTAAACGCGACGGGAACAACATTCGGTACTCCGTCCGCGCAGGTAGCCAAATCCCACATATTCGCGTCAAGCAGCTTTTTAACATTTTCGTTTAACATAATAAATACCTCCGATAAAATTAAATTTGTCATTTTGACTAAGCTAATTATACAAAAGCCGCTGTGAAATATCAAGATATTAGTAAATTTATGTGTTACTATTAATTTTCATAGCGGTAATTGTTTTGCGCCGCGCTTCAAATTACTTTACAAAGCGGCGAAAATATGTTATTATATAATTAGTTTTAATATACTTTTTCTTATTTCGGAGGGGTATTTATGGGTAGAAAGCTGTACAAATCGAGCTATGACCGGAAAATAGCGGGCGTATGCGGCGGAATTGCGGAATATTTGAAGATCGACTCTCCCATTATTCGTCTTTTATGGGCGGTACTTGTCATATTCTTCGGCACGGGAATACTCGCGTATATCATTGCCGCGCTTATTATTCCGAATCAGGCATAACAAAAATCCGCTCCTTTGTCCGGAGCGGATTTTTATTAAGCGCGTCTTGCTTTTGTTTACGGCACAAGCGAATCGCCGCGTCCCATATCC
>JAJQAT010000141.1:0-1110 GCA_021203665.1 Bacillota bacterium | reverse complement strand
ATCCATTTCATATCCCGCGTTTTCTATTCGCCTTTTTAGGCATCCGATACACTGCGCCGCCTAGTCGCCCGTGCATATTTTATTATCGTACAGCGCGTAATCCTTGCGCACGCCGACCGGCGATAAATTCGGCATCACAACATTCGCGCCCGCGTCAAATCCCTTTTCGCGCCCGTTCGGGTCGATTGTGCCGAGCGCCGTGGTGGACGGCAAAAGCGTCTTGGGCAGCATAAGCCTTACAAGCGCGAGCATTGTAAGCGTTAAATTCAGCGTCCCTCCCCTTTCATCGGCAAACGGGGTATCGTGCTGCGGTATAAACGGTCCTATTCCCACCATATGCGGCTCAAGCTCCTTCAGAAACAGTAAATCCTCCGCGAGCGTTTCATTTGTCTGATACGGCGAACCCGTCATAAATCCGGCTCCGACCTGATAGCCCAGCTCGCGCAGAGTGTACAGACAATTTTTCCTGTTTTCAAGCGACATACACGGCGGGTGAAGTCTGCCGTAATGATTATTATCCGCAGTTTCGTGGCGCAAAAGATACCTGTCCGCGCCCGCGTCCTTGTACGCCTTATAGCTCTCTCTCGATTTTTCTCCTATTGAAAGAGTGACGGCACATTCGGGATATTTTTCCTTTATATCGTAAATAATATCACACATAATTTTATCCGTAAAACAGCCGTCCTCGCCGCCTTGCAGGACATACGTGTTAAAGCCGAGCCGATGTCCCTCGGCGCAGCAGTCCGAAATTTGCTCTCTTGTGAGCCTGTAGCGGTGCGCGTTTTTATTTCCGCGGCGTATTCCGCAATAATAGCAATCATTTTTACAGTAATTTGTAAACTCTATAAGTCCTCTCACGAAAATTTTTTTCCCGTAATTTTTGTCGCGCTCCGCCCTCGCCGCGCCGAGCAGCTCGCCCGACGGATTATCCCTGTTTTGAGCTATTATCTCGGCAAGCTCGTTTTTTGTCATTGATTTTATATCCATAGCCGTCTCCTCCGTATACTATTATAATACATTATGCCTCTTTTATCAAGCGCATATATTTTACTTAATCACGGTTTTTGAATGAGTAAACAAATTATGAACACAGCCAATTATGTACTATTT
>JAJQAT010000187.1 GCA_021203665.1 Bacillota bacterium | reverse complement strand
CGGGTCGTCGAGGTCTTCGGCTTTGCTTTGCAAAGTCGAACAGACCCCTACGAGGTACATTTGCGGTTTAGCGGCAGCGGAGGGTTCTAAGGGAACAAAGAGTTCCCTTAGTCGATTCAAGGGGTTCCAAAGGGGGAAATCGAAATCCCCCTTTGAGTTTTTGGTTCTTTTTGCTGCAAAAAGAACATTAGGCAAGATAAAAAATTTTATATTTATTTTTCATACAGTGCAATCCCTCATCCGTCGGCTCCGCCGACACCTTTTTGGCTACGGCTACGAGCAAAGCTCTACGCCTACGATTTGCCTTGCAAATCGTTCACCCCCCAGGGGAAGGCTTAGGGTCGCGCTTATTAATCATTCTCCACAAGTCTGACCGTTGCTACGGTCATGTCGTCCACTACGCTGTCTCGGCTTTTCTTCACGGCGGTTTCGAGCAGTGTACGCGCCATTTCGTCCATTGTGTCAAACGGCATTTTGATTTCTTTTTTCAGCCATTCCGTCCTTACCGTGCCGAATCCCGCCTCGCTCACGCCGTCCGTCATCATTATAACGGTATCGCCGTCGCTCAGCCTTTTAGACTGTCCCCGCGCTTTTATATCCGCTATCATTCCCACCGGCAGCGACATAGAAAACACCGTTTCCACATTCGCTCCGCGCAGCACGACGCTTTCCGCGCCGCCTATCTTGAAGAACTCGCATATTCCCGTCATAAGGTCAACGCAAAGCAAGTCCACCGTTGAAAAGCATTCATAATCAAGACGCAGGCAAAGCGCTGAATTTATCATATCCACCGCCGTTTTCACGCCGAATCCCGACTGCAAAAATTCCTTTAGCAGCTTCAGCGTTATACGGCTCTCGAACATGGCGCGTTTTCCGCTGCCCATACCGTCCGATAATATCACGTACTGCTTATAATCGTCCGTTTTAAACGTGTCCGCGCAGTCGCCCGAAACATCGCTGTAGTCCCGGCTTATCTGCCGTATCGCCACATCGAGGCTGTATTTGGCGCGCGAAATAAACTTCATCAGTCCGCCCGAGCTTTCCGACTCATATCCCATCGGCGTTTCGAGAACATTTTCAAGCACGGTTTCTATTTTCCCGACCTCGGTGCCGCCGGACACCCCCAAATACACCTCTAATTTCCCGTGTCCGCTCTCAATAACGCTGACCTCAAAGGCGGTTATACCCTCCTTGTCCAGCTCGGCAACTATACTCTCCTCCATATCCTCGCGAAACGTGAATCCCGCCGTTATCTCCTCCGCCATATTCTCCATAAGCGCGGACATCTCGCGGTACTGCCTTGCCACCAGGTCGCGCCCCGTTACCGCCTCGCCGGTGCGGACAAGATTTTTCTTGTATAATTCATACACATGATTAAACTCCACAATAAACAGCTCTGTCCTCAAGCATTTTTCCCTAAAGCTCACCGGTACCGCGTCAAGCGTGAGTATGCCCTTTGTTTCGATGGTGTCAAGCAGGAGCATTATGCTTCTGTATGTACGCGTAAAGTCGGACTGCCAGCATTTAACCGCGTTCGGACAGCCCTCGCACACTCTGTCCGCTACCTCGTCAAAAAGCGACGCGACATCTTTATTATACGCCTTAAGACGCTTTTCCGACGCGTTTTCAAAGCATTCCTCCAGGCTCTTAAACGCCTCGGCGCTCTTTTCGAGCCGCATCGAAAGGTAATCCTTTACGCGCGCGTCGCTGCTGAGCGTTTCCAATTTAAGCGACCTTGAAAAGAACGCGCTTATAAATTTCTGCAGCTTATTCGGCGTGGCAGCGAACAATACCGCGCCTATTACGGTTTCGGCAACTGTTACCGGCAGCGAAAAGGTATTTCCGGCGTACAAAAGCGCGACCGCGCTGCCGCCCAAAAATCCCAAAGCGACACCGAATCTGCCGAACGCTTTAAGCAGATTGGCGAACAGCGCGCTCATACCGAATATACCCATCATAACCACCGCCGACGGCGCCGACATAGACGCCATAAAGCCTATGCAAAGTCCGCCGCTGCCCGCCGCCGCGACCGACCCGTGCAGTGCGATGCACATAACGGCATAAACCGACGCGATATTGGCAAGACTTATATTATACGGGAAAACAATTCCGGAAAGTCCCGTTATCATAACTCCGACCGTGACCGCCACGCTGATAAGCTCGTCTTGGGCGGTTTGAGAGCGTTTTTTTCGGTTTTCCATAAGCGCCTGCGTCTTATGGAAAATTATAAACATAATCGCCGCGACAATCGATTCCGCAAAAAGCAGAAGAATATCATAAAAGCCCGCGAAATTATAAATAAGGAACGCAAGTCCGCCCAAAAACATTGCTCCGCCGCAGCAGGACGCATCTGTGACAAGGTTGTCCGCGCGGCGAAAGCGCGTGTATATCCAGTATATAAGCGCGGCGATAAGGTACTTCACAAGCGCCGCGTTGCCCGCCGACGTCATAAGCGCGACCGACAGGGCGGTTATTCCCAAATAGGCTATGCTTTTATCAAAGCACGCCGCGAAAAACGCAAGTCCGAACGGGAACATTCCGAGCACGGAGGCTCGTCCGGAAAGCAAGAGCATAATCACTGTGCCGATGTCCTTTATCATCGGCGCGCGAAGTATTTCGGTATTTCTTTGTTGTTTAATTTTAGGCTGACTCATATCCGTATTCCTCCTGTATAGCATTATACCACTTATATATGGAATATTTTGTCATTTTCTGTTGTCAAAATGCTAAAATTTTTCGACGGCGGACTTTGACAAAATACGCGCTTGTGTGGTATAATTATATATTAATTGTATACCTACCGAAAGGAACTCAAATATGAAGAAAATCCTGATTTTTTCCGACACACACGGATATACCGACAGCTGTCTGCGCGTGATGAACGACGCCGACAAGGTTGACGCGATAATACACGCGGGCGATTACACGCGCGACGCGGAGGATTTGGAATTTATTTATCCGAATATACCCATATATTATGTGAAGGGCAATAATGACCTTTTGTCCCGCGCTCCCGCGCATATGACGGTTATCATAGACGGCGCGAGGATATATATAACCCACGGGCACGAGCAGCGTGTCAAATACGAATCGAGCTACAGAACGCTCTGCGACGCCGCGCGGAGCGCGAATCCCGACCTTATTGTGTTCGGTCACACGCATATTCCCTATTCGGGATATGACGGCAAAGCCATTGTGCTCAATCCCGGAAGCATACGTTTTTCGCGCACCTATGCCGTCGCGGAAATCGAAAAGGGCAAGGTTAAAACACAAATTCTTAAGCTGACGTAAAAAAGCTTCCTTATTAAATGTCAACAAAAATGTCACATATTTCGCGCTTATCGAAAATATGTGACATTATTTTTACGAACGCAGTCGTCAAGACGCTTTCGGGCGCGCCGAGCGACACAATTCGCTAAAACCGCGGCGCGGCGCGCTGAAATTTTTCGCGCCGTATTGCCCGCGGTTTTTAAATTATTTATAATAATTACGCCCTCTCAATGGGTTTTTTAGATGGTACGGGACGGTATATCCGATTAGTAGGATATGCCGTCCTGTTTTTATGTATGCTTATAGCAACATTATAGTCTATGAGCATATATTTTTCAAGAGGAATTTTCACTTATAATTAACCAAAAATAACCAAATGTTTTTGTGCCATTTGTTCATTAATGAACTATGAGCTTATTTTTTTAATATTACACATTAATGTAAACTATTTGCATACTAATAAATTGTTAGTTTATTTTTATGGAGGTAGTTATGGATAGAAAGAAATTTGGCAGACGTTTACAGCAAGTACGAATGGAACAGCACCTTACAGGTGAGCAATTCGCCGAAAAAGCGGATTTGTCGGTCACGTACATCAGACAAATAGAGGGCGGCAAACGAGTTCCCAGCTTTACCACCTTTGTTAAAATGCTTAATGTTTTGGAGTGCAGTGCCGATTATCTTCTCGCGGGTACCGTCGCCGCATCGCAAGATATTGTTTTGGACGAGCTTTCGGCAAAATTAAAAAGGCTGTCACCCGAAAGACTCGCCGAGGTGACTACCGTTATAGACGCTATGCTGTCATATATGGAATAGAGTGATAGTATGTATTTAAGAATAAAAGACCTGCGCGAGGACAATGATTACACGCAAAGCTTTATCGCGGAATATCTATGCTGCGACCAATCCGACTATTCAAAATACGAGCGCGGAAAAAGAAACATTCCTCTTTGGGCGTTGTGTAAATTAGCAGATTTATATGAAACAAGTCTTGATTACCTGACAGGCAGAACGGACGAAATCGCGCCGTATCCGAAAAGCAGGATTAATTATGAAGATTAACAATTATTTTTGCGGGAAAAACAAATATTTAAATGAAATTGAGCTATATGAAAACCCGCATTTCCGTTTGTGCTCTGCAAGCCTCCCTTGTCTAAAGGGAGGTGGCGCGCCGCCAAAAGCGGCGTGACGGAGGGATTCCTTATTCGCCCCTCGTAGGGGAGGCTCACGCACGCCGCAAACTCACCTCGATGACACGTAACGATTTGCGTTGCAAATCGTAGGCGTAGAGCTTTGCTCGTAGCCGTAGCCAAAAAGGTGTCGACGGAGCCGACGGATGAGGGATTGCGCCGCATGAAAAATAAAGCCGCGCTTTCGGCTGTGACAAGGCTCCCCTACGAGGGGAGCTGTCAGCGTAGCTGACTGAGGGGTTTTCCGCAGTACTTCCGGCTATGCCTTGTAAATCCGGCAACGCTATGCAAGGCTCCCTTGTCTAAAGGTGAACGATTTGCAAAGCAAATCGTAGGCGTAGAGCTTTGCTCGTAGCCGTAGCAAAAAAGCTGTCACGAAGTGACTGAGGGATTCCTATTCAAGTTTGCCGAAAGAATCCCTCCGTCATTTGCTTTGCAAATGCCACCTCCCTTTAACAAGGGAGGCTCACGCACGCCGCAAACTCATCTCGTAGGGGCACCCATTGGGCGCCCGCTCTCGGGCAATGCCCGCCCCTGCAACCACATCCGACAAGCACGCCTCGTAGGGGCGACCCTTGCGGTCGCCCGCAAATTTTATTCCTCACATTGTTTTTACGATTTCCCTAAGATATTCGGAAAATTCGTCCTTCAAATCCTCTCTTGCAAGCGCGAAGTCCACCGTTGCGCGCAAAAATCCCTGTTTGCTGCCTATATCGTAGCGTTTGCCGACAAAATCATAAGCGTAGATTTTTTCGTACTCGGAAAGCATAACAAGCGCGTCGGTGAGCTGTATTTCGCCGCCGGCTCCTTTCGGCGTTCTTTCAAGACAGTCAAATATAGCCGGCGTTATGACGTATCTTCCGAGCACGGCAATATCCGAGGGCGCGTCCTCTTTTTTCGGTTTTTCAACCATTCCCTTTAGAGCGTACATTCTTCCCTCTACATTTTCGCAGTCCACAATTCCGTACTTTGAAACCTGCTCCATGCCTACCCTTTGCACGCCCAAAACAGTCGCTCCGTACCTTTCATACTGCTCCGTAAGCTGACCTATACACGGCTTTTCGGACACAACCACATCATCGCCGAGCATTACGGCGAACGGCTCGTTTCCGACAAAGCTTTTCGCGCAAAGCACCGCGTGTCCCAAACCCTTCTGCTCACGCTGACGTATAAAATGAACGTTTATTTTATCGGAAACCTCTCTGACGGCTCTGAGCATCTCGTCCTTGCCGTCGCGCTCAAGCACCGCCTCAAGCTCATACGCCTTGTCAAAATGATTCACAAGCGCGTCCTTGCCGCGCGAGGTTATTATAAGCAAATCCTTGATTCCGGCGCTTACAGCCTCCTCGACAATGTACTGTATGGTGGGCTTATCCACAATCGGCAGCATTTCCTTTGGC
>JAJQAT010000050.1 GCA_021203665.1 Bacillota bacterium | reverse complement strand
AAATCAGACAGACAGACAGACAGACAGACAGACAGACAGACAGACAGACAGACAGACGGTATAAATCTGCCTATTTTTACTGTATTTTGCGATTTGATTAAGGATGGGGATGCAATGCGGACGCATTGCGCCCTTTTTTGATACAAAAAAGAAGTTTTACGCGGGTAACAACCCCTCCGTCACGCCTATTGGCGTGCCATCTCCCCTTGTAGTGGAGGCTAACCATAACATCGTCGCCCCTACAACCACAGCCGCAAGGCGCGGCGTACTTTAAACCGTTAAAATTGTACATTGTAAATTATACATTGTACATTTATATAAATGAACTCATCAGCAAGGAGGACTGATTATGATGAAAATAAAAACAAAAACGAAAGGACGAATACTAAGCATCTTGACGGCGTTGGCTATGGTGATGACGCTGTTTCCGGCGCAGCTGCCGGTATTGGCGGACGAGTACGATGAATACGGTTTCGCATCCGACGGTACATACGAGCCTGCCGAACAGAACGGCGACGGATATTACGAAATCGGTAATGTCGGACAGCTTTTGTGGTTCGGCGCGCTTGTAAACGGCGACACGAGCCAGACGAACATTACGGAAGCGGATTCGGATGCCAACGCTGTGCTTACGGCGGATTTGGATTTTTCGAATTACGGCGACAAGTATGTGCCGATAGGCTGGACAAGCTTCAGCAGCAGCACCACATCATATACTGATGTGGGTTACGGCGGCATATTTGACGGTCAAGGCTATGAAATCAAAAACCTTACGATAAATACAAGCAATGTCAGCTCCATGGGCACTGTCGGAATATTCGGTACGGTTACCGGCACGGTAAAGAACCTCGGTGTGGATAATTTTTATTTCAGCCGCGGCAGTACAGACGGACGATTCGGCGCAATCGCGGGCTTGCTGGTTCAAAGTACATATAATGAGGAAACTCATACGGGAACAATACAAAACTGCTATGTTGTAAATTCCGATGTATTATCAAGCGGCACCATTACCGGCGTTATGGTCGGAGCGAATTATGCCGGCGAGATAGTAAATTCTTATGCCTACAATTCTACAAATACAGGCGCAAGCCGTATCGGCTATTTGGTGGGCGACAACAGAAATGATGGCAGTAATTTAACCGGCACGGTCACAAACTGCTATGCGGACGGCACATTGGTGGGAACATATTCCGGCACCGTCACAGACGGCGAGGAGAGTGTGTCCGACGACAGCTTTACAAGCGGCGAAATGGCGCGCACGCTCCAAAGCACCAATACGGACGATGAAATTTATTGGGGGACAATATTTTGATACGGACACCTACCCCACACTCTCGACCGACAACAGCAATCAGGTGGTGCAAATCACCGTGATAAGAGTGAGCGGCGGCACTGAATCCGGCTCGCAGGATTACTATATAAATCCGGATACAGAGCTCAGCGACATTTTAAGCGATGATGCGTTTTCGGATATTAATTTAGAAAATAAGCTCAGCGCGGATGCGACATTCAGCGAGGATACAACAATCTATACGGCGGTTTATCCCGACCTTGATGTAACTCCGTCGAACAATGAGGCTTACACCTACAGCGACGGACTTCTCACCCTAACCGAGGGCGGCGAGTACACTGTTTCAATGCACAGCGGTGTCAGCAGCACATCCGACACAATAAAGGTTACGGCGAGCGATGCCGTTACCGTTAAGCTTGCGGATGTCAGCATATCGAGCAGCAGCGCGCCGCCTATGGAAATTGACGCTGCGGGCAATGTTACGGTAACGCTTGAGGGCGATAATACGCTTACATCGACAAACACGAGCTATGCCGGCTTGCAGAAAACCTCGACCGCTAACACGCTTACGATAACAAGCGCGTCGGGCGACTACAGTACGGACGGCAGCCTTACGGCTACAGGTCCCGGCAACAGCAACGGCGCCAGCTCTGCAGGAATCGGCGGCGGAGACGACGGTGCGGGTAATAATATTGAAATAAGCGGCGGCACTGTAACCGCGACCGGCGGCTATGAGGGCGCGGCAATCGGCGGCGGCGAATACGACACCGGCAGCAATATCACGATAAGCGGCGGCTATATTATCGTGACCGGCGGCGAATACAGCACGGATATTATCGGCAGCGGCTATGGCGGCAGCGCGGCAAGCGATATATCCATCACCGGCGGAAATAACCCTGACATACGCCAAACCCGACGGCGCGGAGGGCGAACAGCCGGCAGACGTATCATACGATTACGGCGATACGGTAACCGTAGACACAACCTTGCCTTATACCAAGGACGGATATAAGCAGACAGGCTGGTCAATCACGAAAACCGACGGCATGGTCGGAACCTCGCCGGCGGTATCGTCGTTCACCATTCTTGACAGCACAACGCTCTATCCCGTGTTCGCGCGCTCGTTTACCGACAGCGGTGTATCGGCTGAGATTGAGCTTGCGTATAATGAAGAAATCGAGGATATAAACCTAAGCGATTACATAGAATTTGTTGACAGCGATACATTCGACACCGCGAGCGGAGAGTTTACGTTCGCTTTGGCGAATGGTTATGAGCTTCCCGACGGACTTGAGCTGAAAGACGGAGTAATCTCCGGCACGCCTAAGGCGTCGGGCACGTTCGAGGTGAAATTCACCGTGACGGATAACACACCGTATATAACGCTTTCCTCGCTTGACAGCACCGAGGCGGCGGTCAGCGCGACGCTTACGCTTACGTTCACGGTAAAGAACGCGGCATCGTTTGCCGTGACAGATGAAAACGGCGATGATGTTGAATGCGAATACAGCGATAATACGCTTATCATATCCGAGGAAGGCACATATACTATAACCATGGCGGACGGCACAGAAACCACAACCGACACGATAAAGGTTACGGTTGAAGAGGGTGAGAGCGTCACAATTATCCTTGACGGCGTAAGCATTACGAGCGACAGCACACCCGCGATTGAGGTAAGCGGCGGCGGCAGTGTCACGATAATATTGGTAGGCGAGAACACGCTGACCGCGGCGGATGATGACACGGCGGGAGTGACGGTAACGGACGGCAGTACGCTTGAAATAACCGGTACCGGCGGCTTGACCGCGGACGCTGTAAGCGGCGATACAGACAGCACTATAACCGTCACGGGCGGCAGCTACTCCGACAGTGCGGTTGTTGAGGAGTATATTGCGGACAATTACAGCTCGCACGACAACACCGGCACATATGATTGTGTGGTAGTGTCGGATTCACAGCAGCTTATCGTAACCGGCGGCGTAGGATATACCTATGATGAGGAAACAGGCACTATTACCATTACCGACGGCGGCGATTATACGATTTCGATGAACGAAAAAGCGTTTGAGGATATTGAAACCGCAACCGCGACCGATACGATAGTGATAGCGTCGGACGAGGATGTCACAATCACGCTTGACGACGTGACTATTGAAAGCGATACGTCTTCACCGTTGGAGGTTGACGGCGAGGGTGATGTCACGATAATCCTAAGCGGCGATAACACGCTTACCGCAACCGGTGACGGCGACGCGGGCTTGCAGAAAACCTCGACCGATAACACGCTCACAATAGTAAGCGAAACCGACGATGACGGCAGCGAAACCGGCAGTCTTACCGCTACAGGCGGCTCGGGTGCCGCGGGTATAGGCGGCGGCTCCGGCGAGGACGGCGCGAATATCACAATAGAAAGCGGCACGGTTACCGCTACCGGCGGCGAAAATGCCGCGGGTATAGGCGGCGGTGACGGCGGCGACGGTACGGATATAGTTATAAGCGGCGGCGACGTAACGGCAAGCGCCGGCAATACCGAAGACAACGGCACAGCAAGCGCGGTCGGCGGCGGTGACGGCGGAGAAAGCAGCGGTATTGAGGTAAGCTGCGGCACGTATAATACCGATGTAACCGGCAGTACCGCGGATAACTATTACTCCTATGATAACGATAACGGCACATACACCGTTGTCCGCTCCGCATCGACGGTCTACAACACCGCGCAAACGTCAACCCATTCGGTAACGCTTGACGGCTTGTACGCTCAGCTGGATAAGGCGGACGCGATAGACCATAGCGAAGCCGCGGAATATAAGGTGGTTTTGGAGGATTTAAGCGCGGACGATGAGGCAAAGCTCGAGAGTGAAAGCGCGTTCGCAAACGCGGATTTGACATTCGCGGCGGATATAAAGGTTGTAAAATATAAATCGGACGGCAGTGTGGACACTGACTTTGATTATAACGAGGTTTTGGGAACAAGCCTGACGCAGGACGTTTCCGTAACGTTCCCCGTTCCGGTTGAAAACCCGAAGGTGTATCATATAAACAGCAGCAATGTACTTGAAACTCTTGATACCGGAAAGGTTTCACTAAGCGAGGATAAATATACCGTAACATTTACGGCGGATTCGTTCTCGGTTTACGGCACAGCGGTTGACGAGACAACATTAAGTGCCGGCGATTACGCGACCAACGCGTATTTGCAGCTTGAACAGCAGACCTCCGGTGTGGCGGGTGTGTATAATCTTAATCTTTACGGCGATAAGGACGGCAGCGACGCGCCTATCTACCGATTCTATGAGGCGGATTTGAAGCTTGCGTTCGAGGACGGCTATGATATAACCAAAATCGGCGCGGTTACCGTAACCGCGTCGGACGGAATCGAAATCACGCAGGGCAGCGACGGCGAGTACATCTTCACGATTGAGGACACCGCAACCTCGGACTGCGTAAGCGCATACGGAATAAATCTCGGCACCGTGACGGTGAACGGCATAGGCTCATATAAGCTCGGCATTGACGAGAGCTATACAAACAGGGCGCTTTGCCGCGACAACACGCAGAGCATTGTGTCAAGCTTCACATACGGCATAACGCCGGCGCAGAGCACGGGCAATTTGTACCTCAACAATATTCCGGTTGAGGGAAGCACCAAGCTTGCCACGTCAACACTTACGGTGAATGTGATGTTCGCGAACGACGTCAAGAGTGCGGATACGGATTACACCGCTATGCAGGTGGCGTACAGCAATCTGTCCGAAAGCGGCACGGTTTACCTCGGCTCTGACAGCAAAACGACCGGCATGACCTACAGCAAAATCACAACGGATATAAGCAGTGATTGGAACGGCTACACGTTCACAATCGATGTCCCAACGAACTACACCACATCCCTCACATTCTCGGGCGACGGCTACCGCACATATAATGTGTCGGTTGTCCCGACCGATAATGCAAGCGTGACGGTTTGGAATAACGCGCTCGACAGCGCGGTGGCGGTAACAAAGAACAGTGCAAACTCCATAACGGCGGATGTAACGTTCCTCGCGGGCGATATAGTCGCTGACGGAGTTATAAACCTCTACGATTTGTCTGCGGTAACATCGTACTTCGGCGCAGATCTCGGCACGGCGTACAGCACATTTACCCGATACGACCTAAACCGCGACGGCAAGATTGATTCGAGGGATATAGCAATGGTTCTCGTATCATGGAACAAATAACGCCCAATAAACGGCGCATTTCACGCTTTTTCAAGCCTTGACGTACACAAGTACGCCGGCGGCTTTCAAAAACGCAAACTGCTTGTTTCTTGAACGTTATTACATAACGCCGGGTAAACTTCGTATCTTATCCGTTTTCAAGGCTTGAAGTATAAACATACGTCAGTGCCTTTCAAACGAATAACCTACTCGTTTCTTGAACGTTATTACATAACGCCCAATAAACGGCGCATTTCACGCTTTTTCAAGCCTTGACGTACCGGTGCCGCCAAGATAGGCGGACATTTTCCGACAATTTTGTCGGAAAATGTCTCAGACTGTAGACAAACCACTATACAAACACCTCACTTCGTGATATAATATAA
>JAJQAT010000062.1 GCA_021203665.1 Bacillota bacterium | reverse complement strand
CGCGGAGAGAATGCGCGCTTTGCTGGACAAGGCGTACCCGAACGTAAAATGCACGCTCAATTATTCAAACCCGCTTGAAATGCTTATCGCCACGCAGCTTTCGGCGCAATGCACGGACGCGCGCGTGAATATAATCACGGAAGAGCTGTTTAAGAAATACAGGAGCGCGGAGGATTTCGCCAATGCCGATTATGAGGAATTATGCAATGATATAAAATCGGCGGGATTTTACAGGAACAAGGCTAAGAATATAATTTTGTGCTGTCGGCGCATTATAGACGTTTACGGCGGGGAGGTTCCCGACACCATGGAGGATTTGACGAGCCTTGCCGGTACGGGCAGAAAGACGGCGAACCTTGTGCTGGGCGATATATTCGGCAAGCCGGCGGTCGTTGTGGACACCCACTGCAAGAGAGTCGCGAAAAGAATAGGCTTGACCGTAAACGATGACCCCGCAAAGGTTGAATCGGATTTGAAAAAAATAATTCCGCCCGATTATCAGCTCCGTATGTGCCATCAATTCGTGGCGCACGGACGGGCAGTATGCGCGGCGCGCAACCCAAAATGCGAAATCTGCCCCATAGCCGAAATATGCAAAAGCGCGGGGAAATGTCAGACAAGGAGGATAATGTAAATGGGAAATTTTATAGGAGGCATCGGCGCGGCGTTTATTATGGCTGCCGCGGCGGCGATTATAGCGAAATTTTTCGCGGAGATTAATGTCATAAAGGATAAGGACGCGCCGAAACGCTCGGCAAAGGTGTCCCTCGCGGCTGTGGCGGTCGGCGGAGCGTATTTGTTTGTTATCGCGCTTATGTTCAACGCACTAAAGGGCAGTACGAATTTTTTTGACTTTGAAACGCTGTTTGACTTTTTCGGAACGGGAAGTGTAATTGAGGCGTGCAGCGATTTTCATATCGGAAGCGCGTTCGGAGGAATTATGATGCCGCTTTATCCGGCACTTGTACACGCGGCGGGACTTATAGTATTTGAAAAATACACGCTTATCGCGGAATTTGTCAGCTTTGTATCGGCGTGCGTGTCTGCCTGCCTGCTTTATTCAATGTTGGAAAAACGAATCGGCGCGGAGAAAAGCGCCGATGTAATGCTTATAGCCGCGTGCTTGCCGTGCGCGTTTATGCTTTTCGCGCCGACGTGCGTTTCACCAGCGCTTGCGCTGATACTTTGCGCGCTTTACGCCCTGTCAAAGGGAAGCGCCCGCGCGTTCATAATATCCGCTGCGGCGGCGTGTCTTGTATCAAAGGTAGGAATCGCGGCATTTTTGCTTTATCCGCTGTATAAACGCGGAGTATGCGGAGCGGTTGTGGGATTTTTGAAAAGCGGCGCCTTTACCGACAACGAGACGCTAAAGAAAATCATTCTTACCCTGCTCGTTATGATTAACGGCGTTATAATATGCTGTCTGATAAGGGGGATATGACAATGATAAAAGGCTTAAAAATTAAGGATAATTCATTAAAAATTTTTTGGATAATATTTGCCGCGGGAGTTTTGAGCAGAATTGTTCTTTTGCTTGCGGGGCTTGCCGTGCTTAAAATATTCGGAACGGATGTGAACCTGATGGATTCACTTGCGGATATGGGCGACGCGGTGCATTATATTTACATAGCCGAAAACGGCTATGCGGCAACGGGCGATGCGGCGAATAAGATAGTGTTTTTTCCGCTTATGCCGTATATGATGAAGTTTTTGAATATTATTTTCAGAAATTACACCCTTACCGGACTTGTAATATCCTATGCATGCTTCGGATTTGCCGCCGCTTATTTGTACAAGCTTATGCGGCTCGATTATTCCGAGGGCAAGGCAATGGACGCGCTTATGCTGCTGTTTATCGCGCCATACGGAATGTTTTTTATAAGCGTTCACACGGAGAGTTTGTTTTTGATGCTGAGCGTGATGACGCTGTATTACGCGCGAAAGGAAAATTGGATAGCGGCGGGAATAGCGGGATTTTTCGCGTCGCTGACAAAGTCGCAGGGTATGCTCTTGGTTGTGCCGGCGGTGTACGAGGCGATTATATGCTGTGTCAGAGATAAAAAATTCAAGAAAAAGACATTGTTCACGCTGATTATACCGGTGGGATTTTTGATATATCTTTGCATAAACAAGGCGCTCCAGGGCGATTGGTTTGCTTTTGTGCAGCATCAATCCGTTGCGCCGTGGTACAATTCGGCAACATGGGTGTCCGACAGCTTAAGCACGAGCTATTCGACGGGAGTGGAGTATTTCGGACTTTCCATGATAATATATTGGCCGCAGATTGCGCTGTTCTTTGCGGCGGTGGCTCTTGTATTCGTCGGACTGTACAAAAAAGTCAGAACATCCTATCTCGCGTTTATGGGAGTGTATGTGCTTGTGACGTATTTCCAAAGCTGGATGCTGAGCGGCGCGAGGTATATAACGTCATGCGCCGTTATGTACATTGTCATGGCGAGTATTGACAGTAAGCCGGTTAAATATATAATGTATATTATTTCCGGAGGCTTATGTCTGTGTTGGCTCACAATGTGGCTTCAGGGATACGCGATAATGTGAAAAAAAGCTGTCCGACGCTTGCCGGACAGCTTTTTATTTTAAATGAAATAATTAACGGTGCCGATTAAATTCAGCGCCAATCCTATAATCATAAGAGGATAGTTAAGCGAAACAAGCTTGCCGTTTTCGGGAAGCACCGCCGCCAATCCCAAAAATACAATCGGCAGAATGTCATTTGTGTATCTGTTGCCGAAATGTGAGCCGCCCATTGTTTTGTGAGCGGTAAGAGCGATTATATACAATATTGAAATAATTATAATCATAACAGTCAGCGGCTTATTCGTGTTTGTTTTCTTCACGAACGAACGGACTGTGTATACAATATACGAAATGAAAATAGGACTTGCAAGGAACATACACATACCGTCCGCTGTGGGATAGACGAATTTTCCGTCGGATATTTCGGGCAGTCTTACAACGGAAAGAATATTTTCCTTTATGTAAGACAGGCTGAATTGTCCCGTTTCCACGCGCATAAACTCGGGCAGATAATTATGACCGAATTCCGTAATATTGCCGAATCTCGCGTAATTCAAAATCATATACGACAGCGCGATAATAACCATGGGAATAACCGCCGTAAAGCGCTTTTTGATTATATCGGTAATTTTGTCGTCGGGGTATTCGGTCATATGCGCTTTATAGATAAGATACAGCAGCACCGGTATAAACATAATCGTCAAAGGACGGCAGCCTACCGCGCACGCCCAAAACGCAAGCGACAAGCCGGCTTTATTCTTAAGCGCATAATATATTGCCATAAGGCAGAGCGTAAACGACATATTCTGCGCGATAAACCATACCCATGCGTTCTGAGCCGTCATAAGCCAGTTTGAGCCGATTGTTAAAAACAGGGCGAAAAACATAGCCGTTTTCTTCTCCACGCCGAAATGCTCCGCGATTTTAAACGCGTAAACAGCCGCCGCGAGGGAAAAAGCGAATGCAATCATACCGTCGCAGGTGTCCCAACCCAAAGCCACAAACGGGAGCATAACATAGGACGGGAATGGCGGAAAGCTTACATAATATTTGCCGTTGAAAATCGCAAGCTCCAGATAGCTGTAGTTTTGCCCCAAATCAAGCCGACCCTCAAGCCATGACTGCGCTTGAAGGATATACGAGTTGTACGCCTGACCCTTCCACGGCCACTGACCGGTAAACGTCCATATCACAAAAAGCGCCGCCGCGACGCACAAGCACAAAACAGCCGCGTCTGCGTAATTTTGCGCATGCGCAAATTTTTGCTTTAAATCATTCTTCATTTAAAATATCCTCCGTGATTATTCTTTGCCTATATTATCTTCCTTTACAATATAAATAGGGCGGTTTTTGGTTTCCAAATAGGTTTTTGAAAGATACTGACCCAAAATACCGATGCAAAAGGTTTGAACTCCCGCCACGAGGAGTATTACGCATATAAGCGACGGGTAGCCCGCTACGGGGTCGCCGAATATAAGCGTTTTCACGACAATAACAATAATCATAATAAACGCGGCAAGGCAGAATACCAATCCCAATACCGACGCTATCGCGAGCGGCGCGGTGGAAAAAGCCGTAATGCCGTCGAGCGAGTAAAGAAACAGCTTCCAAAACGACCATTTCGTTTCGCCCGCGACGCGCTCCGTGTTTTCGTATTCAATCCACTTTGTGTCAAAGCCGACCCAGCCGAAAATGCCCTTTGAAAAGCGGTTATATTCGCTCATCTCCAATATCGCGTCAACCATTTTGCGCGTCATAAGGCGGTAATCGCGCGCGCCGTCAACGATATTCGTCTTAGATATTTTGTTTATCAGCTTATAAAAGCACCTCGCGAAAAAGGAGCGCACGGGCGGCTCCCCGCTCCTTGTGGTGCGCCGCGTGGCAACGCAGTCATAGCCCTCGTTTATTATGCTCTCGTACATTTGCGGAAGTAATTCCGGCGGGTCTTGAAGGTCGGCGTCCATAATGGCGGCAAATTCGCCGGACGCGTTCTTCATACCGGCATACATTGCCGCCTCCTTGCCGAAATTACGCGAAAAGGATATGTATTTTACGCGCTTATCCCTTTGCGCGTATTCCTTTAGAGTTTTAAGCGTGCCGTCCGTCGAGCCGTCGTTTACGAAAATATATTCAAATTCAACTCCGTACCTGTCCCGCATCGAGGCGGCTTGCTTTGCTACCGCGTCGTAAAAATAGGGAATGGCCGCCTCCTCGTTGAAGCAGGGGACAATAATACTGATTAAATCATTCATCAAGCCACCTCATCACACATTAAAGCGGAACAGAACAATATCGCCGTCCTTCATCACATATTCCTTGCCCTCGCTGCGCACAAGACCCTTTTCCTTTGCCGCCGCCATGCTTCCGCACGCCATTAGGTCGTCGTAGTGGACAACCTCGGCGCGGATAAAGCCGCGCTCAAAGTCGGTGTGTATTTTACCCGCCGCCTGAGGCGCCTTTGTGCCGTTTGTTATGGTCCACGCCCTTACCTCGGGTTCGCCCGCCGTCAGATAGCTGATAAGTCCCAAAAGGGTGTAGCTTGCCTTTATAAGTCTGTCAAGACCGGATTCGCTCATACCCAATTCATCGAGGAACATAGCCTTTTCATCTCCGTCAAGCTGCGCTATTTCCTCCTCTATACGCGCGCTTACGGGCATTACCTGTGAGCCCTCCTTTTCGGCAAGCTTCTTGACGCGGTTTACGTATTCGTTATTTTCTATTCCCTTTGAAAAATCGTCCTCCGCCACATTCGCCGCGTATATTACCGGCTTCATGGAAATAAGCGCGATTTCTTTCATTATAAGCGCCTCGTCCTCGTTGTATTCAAGACTT
The DNA here is from genome assembly GCA_021203665.1 of Bacillota bacterium. Classification (GTDB taxonomy): domain Bacteria; phylum Bacillota; class Clostridia; order UBA1381; family UBA1381; genus Hominilimicola. The sequence continues at coordinate 516 of JAJQAT010000062.1, read as the reverse complement.
CTCGCGGGTATGCCGTCCTCAAGAGCCGCCTTGACGCGCTCCAAAAGCGCAAGCTCCGCGGCAAGCGACTTGTCGCCCTTCATAGCCTTTTTTGTGCGGTCGATGCGCCTTTCAATCATTTCTATGTCCGAGAAAATAAGCTCCAGGCTTATCGTTTCAATATCGCGTATAGGGTCTATGGAGCCGTCCACATGAGTGATATTAGCGTCCTCAAAGCAGCGCACAACGTGAACTATCGCATCCACCTCGCGTATGTGAGAAAGGAATTTGTTTCCCAGTCCCTCTCCCTTTGACGCACCCTTTACAAGTCCGGCAATGTCTACAAATTCGATATACGCGTGAGTGACCTTTTTCGGGTGATACATCTCGGCGAGCTTGTCAAGACGCTCGTCCGGCACGTCCACAATGCCCACGTTCGGCTCGATTGTGCAGAACGGATAATTTGCCGACTCCGCTCCCGCCTGCGTTATAGCGTTAATTAAAGTTGACTTGCCGACATTCGGCAGACCTACGATT
>JAJQAT010000028.1 GCA_021203665.1 Bacillota bacterium | reverse complement strand
ATACCTGTATACTATGTTACTACACTGTACACCTTGCGGTCGCCCGAATCCCTCCACCGCTTACGCGGTCCCCCTCCCTTTAACAAGGGAGGCTCACGCTCGTCGCAAATATATCTCGTAGGGGGTTTGCGCCACGGCGCTATTGAATTTTCACATTATAATCCCTCAACAGATAATTCACCTGCAAAATATATCCGATAAACTGAGGCCCCGCCATCAGCTGACCGAAAAACGGTTTGCCGTAGTCGGATGAGCCGTCAATCAGTGCGGACAATTTATCCTTGTCGCAAAGCGCGAGTATGGGCGCGTTCGGGTCTGAAATAACACCGTCAAGCAGCGTCTTCGCCGCCTCCTCGTAATGCGGGTTATGAGTTTTGGGATAAGGACTTTTCCGCCTTAACCGCACATCCTCGGGAAGTATGCCCTTAGCCGCCTCGCGCAGTATATTTTTCGATACGTTATCCTTGTTTTTCATCTCCCACGGGATATTCCATACATACTCTGCAAGCCTATGGTCGCAGAACGGCACACGCACCTCAAGACCGCTCGCCATACTCATTCTGTCCTTTCTGTCAAGCAGATTCGTCATAAACCAATTTATATTCAGATAAGAAATCTCGCGGCGGCGTTTTTCCTCCGCGTTGTCGCCGTCAAAGGTGGGCACCTCGGCAATGCTTTCCTCGTATCTCATCCTTGAATAACCGTCAAGGTCAAGCGTTTCGCGCACGCTATCAATAAGAATATTGTTTCGCAGGGATAAATCATAGCACCACGGGAAAGCCGCTGTTTCAAATGCCTTTTTCTCACGGAACCACGGATAACCGCCGAAAATTTCATCGGAGCATTCGCCCGACAATACAACGGTGTGATTTTTCTTTACCTCGCGGCAGAAATATAAAAGCGACGCATCCACGTCCGCCATACCCGGCAAATCCTTTGCCAAAAGCGCCTCCTCCAAAAGCTCCGTCAGCGCGCTGTTCGGGCATACAAGGTAGGTATGGTTCGTGTTAAATTCCTCAACCATTCGCGGCGCCCATTTTGTATCGCTGTCGGGCTGAAAATGCGACGCTTTGAAATATTTGCCGTTGTCCTCATAATCAAAGGAATAGGTGGACAGCCGTCCGCCCTCTTTTGCCTTTTCCATGGCTCCTATCGCCGTGATAATGCTTGAATCCAACCCGCCGGAAAGGAATGTCGCTATCGGCACATCGGATATAAGCTGCCGCTTTACGGCGTCATACACAAGCGAGCGAACCTTTTCAACAGTATCGGCGTAGCTGTCGGTGTGAGCATGACTTTTAAGCGACCAGTATTTTTTAATTTTCACGCCGCGCCGGTCAATTATCATATACCGCGCGGGACGCAGCTCAAGCACATCTTTAAATACGCCCACTCCCTGCGTTCTCGCGGGACTTAACGCGAACAGCTCGCAAAGACCCGTTTTATCCAGAACGGGAGTTATTTCGGGATATTCAAACAGCGATTTCAATTCCGACGCGAACACAATCACACCGCCCCGTTCGGTATAGAAAAACGGCTTTACTCCAAATCTGTCGCGGCAGGCGAAAACTCTCTGTCTCATTGAGTCCCATACCGCAAAGGCGTATATGCCGTTGAGCATTTCGGCGCACCTCTCGCCGTAATGTATGTACGCGTACAAAAGCACCTCGGTATCGGACGCGGTGGTAAATTCATAGCCGTAGGATTGTAAATCGCGCCGCAAATCGGCGGTATTGTACAGCTCGCCGTTATATGTTATCACAAATTCGTGCCCCTCCACGGTGCGTTTCATCGGCTGTAAGCCCTTTTCCACGTCGATTACCGCCAGACGGCTGTGCGCGAAAACAGCGTGCTCGCCGACCCATTCGCCCCGCGAATCGGGTCCGCGGTGACGTATTTTTTCCGCCATACGTCGAGCTATTGCCTTGCTTTCGTTCTCGTTTTTTATGAGGTTTGTTTTAAAATTTATAAATCCGCAAATTCCACACATATTTCATAACCTCCCCGGTTGTTTTTAATCTATCATATGAAAAATTTTATAAAAATGTGAAAAAGCTCTTGACAAAACAAAACTACAAGTGTAGAATATATTTAAACTATAGTTGTAGTTTTAAATGAAAGGAGAGATTTAAAATGCCGGCAAACAAATCTGTAACAGACAGCGAATTTGAGCTGATGAAAATACTTTGGGAAAGCGATAAGCCGCTTACGGCTCAAGAAATTATGGAGCGTCTTGAAAGCAAGGAATGGAAAATAACGACCGTTTCAACCCTTCTTACAAGGCTATGCGAAAAGAGCGCGGCGGACTTTGAGAAAAGAGGAAGATCACATTATTATTATCCTGTTCTTAAAGAAACCGATTACAAAATCAGCGCGACAAAGTCGCTTGTAAGCCGTGTTTTCGGAGGCAACGTAAAAAATCTCGTCGCGGCTCTTTATGACAATAAGGAGATGAGCGATGAGGACGTAAAGGAAATTAAGGAAATGTTCGGATTGGATTGAGCATATGTTTTTCGTATTCAGAATAGTGGTAATTTTATCTATGATCGGAACTGCGGCGACAGTGCTGCTTATGGCGCTCAAGCCAATAACATCAAGGGCTTTTTCGGCAAAATGGCAGTATTACATATGGGCGGCGGTGCTGGTGATAATGGTGTTCCCGATACCGTTAAAAACCGAGAAAGCAAGCCTGCCCGAGCCGCCGACGTTCTTGATGCCGGCGGAGAATATTCAAACGGAGCAGACAGCCGAAAGCGGCGGCGAAACAGCAGAGCATAGGCTTGATTGGCGCAACGGCGTGTCATTGGCATGGGCGGCGGGCGCGTGTATATACATTCTGTCCGCTCTTGTAAGCTACCATAGATTTCTCGCGCGGAAAAAGCGCGGCTCATACGCGGCGAATATTGATATATCCGCAGTGGCAGCGGCGGTCGGATTGAAAAAGACGCCGCCTGTCCGCATATGCGCGGACACCTCCCCGCCGATGCTTGTAGGCGTGATTAAGCCGGTGATATACCTGCCCGACATGAATTTTGACGACGGCTTGCATATGGTGCTTATGCACGAACTAACGCATTACAAGCGCCGCGATCTGTTCTATAAATGGGCGGCACTTATTGTAAACGGCATACACTGGTTCAATCCCGCGGCGTATATGGTGACGGCGAATATTAACGAGGCGTGCGAAATTTCGTGCGACGCGGCTGTTACGCGTAATATGAGCAGCGAGGAAAAGAAAAAATATATGCAAACCATTTTGAACCTTATTCACAAATAAGGAAGATAGCGCAAAGCGGCAGAATGGAGGATATTATGTTTAAAAAAATTTATACAACGGAAATGAGCGGAAATAAAAAGACGGTTGAAAAGCGTTTCAAAGCGATAAGCGCGAACAAAAAACGCGGAATAATAACGAGTGTATCGGTATTGACGGCGGCTGTTATAGTATGCGGAGCGGTATGGGTAAACGGAGCCGTGTCGGATAAAGTGAAAATATATGCCGAAAAAGAAACGTCCGTTACGACCGCAGAGGTTATTTCGCAGGAAATTTCAGAATCGGAGAACGCGCAAGCGGAAAATCCGTATAATGTAAACTCGGTTAACATTACCGGAAGAACCATAGCGGAGGTCGCTGCGGAAACCGGTATGACGCTCGCGGAATTTTTGGAGGATAACGGTTTGCCTGCCGATATGCCGGGCGATACCTACGAAACGGCGGCTCGCGGATATATTCCATGCGGGAAAATGGCGGAAATATACGGAATGAGCTTTGAGGAGTTTAAAGCCGCTTATGAATTGCCCAACTACATAACCGAAAGCACAACCTACCACGAGGCAATCGGCGAGGTAACTCTCGGCGTGTATGTCGGCACCGACATTCTGGAGCAGTTTAAGGAGCATTACGGCTTGGACGCCGATGTTACCGCCGATACCAAATACAAGGAAGTCGCCGATATTATCCTTGAAAAGCAACGTTCGGAATACGCACAGGAATAGCTCTTACCATAATTATTCTGTTTACAAATCCGCGCGTGTCGTGTATAATTTAATTGAGGGATATACATATTGAGAATGGAGGAAGCTATGAAAAAAATTGCATTAATACTTTTGTGCGGCGCGCTGCTTGCGATGCCCGCAACCGCGGAAACAAGCATAGGCGTGTTTGTGAACGGCAAAGCACTGACGTTCGACCAACAGCCCGTTATAAGCGGGGACAGGACATTTGTTCCCATGAGAACCATATTCGAGTATTTCGGAATGGACGTCGAATGGGACAGCGAAAATCAAAGCATATATGCGTGTAACGGAGACAGCGAGATTTCAATGTCAATCGGCAGCGACGAGATGTGGGTGAACGGCGAATGCATTGAGCTTGACGCTGTGCCGTTTATAAGCGGCGGCAGAACTCTTGTGCCGCTCCGCGCAATCAGCGAGGCGCTCAGCTGTACCGTGGATTGGGACGGGGACGCTTACTCGGTTATAATATCGGGCAATATAATAAATTCGACGCCGACTGCGGAGGCTACAGCCGCGCCCACGGCGGAGCCTGCACAACCCACAGCGGCACCGACAACAGAGCCGACCGCTGCGCCTACAGCCGCGCCGACGGAGAGCGATATGGAGCAGGAGGTATTCGAGCTTGTGAACGAGGTTCGCGCCGAGAACGGGTTAAGCGCGCTCACGTGGGCGGAGGATCTTGCGGAGATTGCCCGCGCGCACAGCGCAGATATGATAAACAGAGGATTTTTCAGCCATACGAATCCGGACGGCGAATCGCCGTTTGACAGGCTGAAAAGCAACGGAATAAGCTACCGCGCCGCGGCGGAAAATATCGCCTGCGGTCAAAGAACCGCCGAGGCGGTAATGGAATCGTGGATGAATTCATCGGGTCACAGAGCGAATATTTTGAGCAGCAGCGTAAAGGAAATCGGAATAGGCGCGGCGAAGGATTCGCAGGGAATCGTCTATTGGACACAGCTGTTCGTGACGAGATAAGCGCATATAAAAAGACTGCCGGCAAAACGGCAGTTTTTTTAATGCAAATTTTATTCTCTTATGTCGTCTATGACGCGCCTGATATGCTCAATTTGAATATCCGTCAAGCCGGTCACGTCCAAAATTCTGCGCTCGTCAAGGCAGAGTAGATAATCGGTGCTGACCGAAAAGAAATCCGCAAGCTTTACGAGCATATCAATAGAAGGCTGTATATTATTGTTTTCCCAATTTGACACACATTGCTTTGACACATTAATTTTGTTCGCCAGCTCTACCTGCGTCAAGCCGTTTGCTTTTCGCAGACTTTTTATACGCTCGTTAAGCATAACAACAACCTCCCCAAAATCAATTATTCATTTACTATTGTATAAGATTTGCTTGACATTGTAAAAATACTATGGTATATTAATAATGGACAAATAATAGACAAAAAATACGGGAAAAAGGAGGAACGGTGCAGCGGCATAATTGCTTAATTTAACAAAAGGGGGAATTGTCAAAAAAGTGTGTATCAATATCAATGAATTTAAATTTCAGGAGGGTTTATTATGAAAAAACATTATCAAAAATTATCAGCCGTAATAACGGCGGGAATTTTAATCTGTCTTGCGGCAATGCCGGCTTTCGCGGAATACGATGATTACAGCCTGTCCGACGATGCGGTAATTGCGGAAGTTGTATTAACAATAGATGTTGCAGAGGGTTTTGCTCTGTCCGATGATGCGGATGATTACAGCTTGGACGGATTATATGCGTCAACAAAGGCAACAAATACATATAAAACAGTAACTATTTCCGCAAATTCGATAGAATCATGGATCAAAAAAGTAAAACAAAGTGAAGCCAATATGACGGGTTTTGGCAAATTAGTTACAGATGTAAGTGGTAAACAAACATATACAGGTAAGGTTATAACTAATAGAAAAGTTCTTGAA
>JAJQAT010000236.1 GCA_021203665.1 Bacillota bacterium | reverse complement strand
TGGCACACGCCGCAGGCGGGTGACGGATGAGGGGGGCCTCCCTTGCAGAGCATAGACGTAAGTACGGCTTTATTTTAAATTCTGCGCAAGACCCCTCCACCGCTAAAGCGGTCCCCCTCCCCGCTTACGGCTTGCGCCGACGCGGGGCGGAAAACGGTTGCCGAAAATACGGCGCAGCAAAAAAAGACGGATTGCTCCGTCTTTCCCATTCGCCTTATATAGTTTCTCCGTTTATCAAGTCCGCGCAGGCGGCGAAGCAATCTTGCGCCTCATTTTGCAAAAGGTCAAAGCTTTCCTTTGAGTTTGCCGCAATCACCGGAATAACCTTATCATAAACCAAGCCGCCGCTCATAGTGCCTATATATCCGCCCGCCTCGCTTATAAAAAGCGATGCCGCGGCGTAATCCCAGGGATACAGGCGCGCCTCAAAAAACATCTCCGTCTTGCCCGCCGCCAAATTACACAGCTCTATAGCCGCGCTGCCTATACGGCGAATATCCTCGCACTGCATATGTATCCTTTCCGCCAGGTCAAAGCACATTGGAGCGTATTCCTTTTTGTAAACGCTCATAGCAATGCTGAACACGGAATTTTCAAGCGGTCTTTCGGAAACATATATTCTCCCGCCGTTCATATACGCTCCGCCGCCCTTTTCGGCATAAAACATTCTGTCTAAGTATGGATTATACACCGCGCCCGCCGTGACGGCGCCATTTTCCGCGAACGCTATCGACACCGCGCTCATATCCATACCGCGCACAAAATTCGCCGTGCCGTCTATCGGATCGACTATCCATTGCTTATCCGCGCCGTAATCGTTTTCCGCGCTTTCCTCGCCGATAAAAGCGGCGGCGGGACACAGAGCCAAAAGCCTTTCGCGCAGGAAATTCTCTACCTTTATGTCAATATCGGAAACATAATTCGCGGCGGTTCCCTTGCTGTAAATTCCGAAATCCTTGCTTTCAAGCATAATTTTACCCGCCTCGCGGGCGATTCGCTTTAATTCCTCTATCATACGCGCACAGCCTTTCTTTACCGATTCTGATTGTTTTGTTTTTCATATTCCGCAAGAAAACGCGCGAACTTCCCGACGCTGTTTTTGTCAAACGTCACGCCGAGATTCATAAGCTTCATAAGCAGCTCCGCGCTGATTTTGCCCTCGTATTCGACCTCCGCCTCGTAATCCGTCTTGTCAAAATAAGTCGTCATATCAAGGCACAGCTCCGAGCCGTTATGGCGCTTTACACGGCGCAGGGTTGCCGCGCTGCCGATTTTGCGCAGCTCTCCGACGTCCATACCGGTAATGCTCCTTGCCGTATCGGCGTCTATCACCTCCGGCGCGTTCTCGATTTCATACTCGGTTTCCTCGCATATCTGGAGCGGACTTGCCGCGTTTTTATGCAGCTTTACCTGTAGCTTGGACACTCCGTCAATCACCCTCACGCGCACCATTACGCGCTTCTCGCGCAGTATTCCGTTTTCGTCGGTATAATAATTGTTTACCTGCTCCTTTACGCTGTCCCAATTAAACGCCCTTTTCACCCTTTTATAGGTTTCCTCGTCTATAATGCTTTTCATCTCTGTTTCTGTCATAGCTTTCTCCTATACAAACTGATTTCTTTCCTGTTTATACTCGTATCCTATAAGCGACAGCTTTTTCTTTATCTCATCTCCGTCAAGCCGCATATCGGAGCACATCTCGTCAAAGCTGCCGTAAAAGTCACGCAGCTTTGTGTTTACAAAGCTGAGCAATATCGCCGGATCGTTAGGTATCATAATAATCTCCATTCTTTATATGCAGTCCTTTATAATCGTCCTTATCTTTGTTATTCCCTGTTTTATTTCATATCTTACAGCGGGAATGACTGTTTTTTGATATTTTATATTGGTATTCGGCGACGCGGGAATAATAACATACTCGCCGCCGGCTTCGGACAATACCTCGCAGCGCTGAAAGCTGTTTTCGGCATACGCGCTCTTTTCCGCGCCCGTAACGCAATTATCGCTGTCGCGCGACGCTACGGCAAAGCCCGCGTCATACGCGGCGCAGTCATACTCGGATTTTATTTCATGCTCCCTTATATGCCCGTAATCTGTCGGAATAACTGTGGATTTTACATCAATTCCCTTAAACGGCGACCACTCCGCAATAATTCTGTCGTCCTCGACGCGGCACGAGGTAAAATGACGGCGAACCATAATCATTCCGTCAAGCTCAAAGGTCAGCATACTGTCGCACGCCGCCTCCGCCGCGCTTATGCAGCTGCGCATAACGTTAAATCCGAAATGAGCGCTGTAGGCGAATTTCAGATACTTCGGTATTATCTGTCCGCAGTCAAAATACGTGTTGTTTCCGCAAACATAAGCGACGCTCTTTCCGTTTCTGCGCGACACAAGCATTTGCGCCTCTTTTATTTGCTTCAGCGCGTCAAGCTTAGGCATCGGGGCGGTGCCGCAGCTCCAAAATTCGTGGTCGTCGGGCAGCATAAGAAATATATACGCCTTAAGTCCCCAATAGGGCGAGCCGTGCGCGTTATAATGCTCCGCCATAACCAAATTCGGATAATCGTATCCGACGGTGAGAATACCCGAGTTGTCAAATATATCCTTGCTTTGCCAGCTCTCAATATTGCGGACGATTATTCCCTTTATAACCTCCAACGGAAACGGTCTTATATCCGCCGCCGCGCACGCGCTCCAGAACGCGGTCTGCGCGAATCGGTATGTAAGCGAGCGTCCGTAGGGCAGTGCCTCGCCGTCCTCGTCGAACCAGTAAATAAAGGTCTGCGCGAACTCGCAGGCGCGGTTTTTAAATTTGTCGGCTCTTTCCTTGTCCTCACCGCCCATCGCTATAGCGTAGACAAGTCCGTAAAAATGGAACGCGAACGGTATATAATAATCGGTCTGACCGTGTATTCCGTCCTTATACCAGCCGCCGCCGAGATAAAACTCGTCAATTCTCGCGAAATCCTTTTCCATTATCTCGGTGCTGCAGGCTCTGCCGATTTTTTTCATCGCGGTATTTACAAGTATTCTGAAAAATATCCAGTTGCTGTCGCAAACCTCATGAGAATTTATTGTAAGAAGCCATTTTTCAAGCCTGTCCTTTTCGCCGTCCGAAAGAGGCTCCCATAGCTTATCCGGCGCGAATATAAGTCCGTAGGCTATCGACGCCATTTCAACAAAACGCTGATCCCTGTCGTGACAGTCGCCCCAAAATCCTTTGCTGTTTCTGTCCGCGCCGTCAATCAAGCCGTCAATGTACAGCTTTTCAAAGCGCGAATCACTGCCGCCGCCCGCCCAAAACGGCACAAGTCCCCACAAGGGACGCGCAAACGCCTCCATATCCGCGGACGCGTTTTCATACCACGCGCTGTGCTTGGCAAAGCGAACATTGCCTCCGTCATAAAATCCCGCTATGGGATTCAGCATATTCATAAGCTCATTTTTGAAATACTGCTTGTCGTACATAATAATCTCCGTTCCGCCGCTTTTCGGCGGCATATATGTAATAGATAATTTGATTATATCACTAAACATAAAAAAAGTAAACCTTTTGATTGTCAACCTTTGTTTAAAATATCAGTTGACAATTTTGACACTTTATATTATAATTAAAAAGCGTTAAATTTCAACATTTGGGAGGCTTCAATTATGAAAACAAAATCAATGACTCTGTGCGCGGTATTCGCGGCGGTTATGTGCGTATTCTGCGTAATCACAATACCTATAGGTCCCGTGCCGGTTACACTGGGCGTTTTCGCCGTTTTACTGACGGCGGTAATCTTAGGTCCCAAGCTCGGAGCAATATCCGTGCTGGTATACATACTGCTCGGAGCGGTCGGACTTCCCGTGTTCTCGGGCTTCAAGGGCGGATTTCAGATTCTGCTCGGTCCAACGGGCGGATATATATGGTCGTACATACTTATGGCGCTGCTGATAGGATTTTTAACAATAACGCTGCCTGATAACAAATGGCTCGCGATGCTTAAAATATTTACCGCCTGCCTGGCGGGAATAATCGTATGCTACGCTCTCGGAACGGTACAGTTTATGCTCGTGCAAAAAACAGGCTTGACCGAATCGCTCGGATTGTGCGTAATTCCCTTTATACCGTTCGATATTGGCAAAGCGGCTGCGGCGTCCTATCTCGGATTTACCGTTAAAAACGCGCTTGTGAAATCGAATTTCATTGATTAACAGAGCAAACAAAAAGCAGATTGCGGGGCGCAATCTGCTTTTGATTTTTGAATTTTATTATTCAGCCGAATCCTCTGCCGTATCGTCGGTTGTTTCTTCCGTTTCGGTGTCATCGGTTGATTCTTCCTCTTCGTCTTCTTCCTCTTCAACCTCTTCCTCCTCGGCTTCAAGAGCTTCCTGCTCCGCTTCCTTTTCGGATTCTATTCTTTCTTCCTTCTGCTTCTCCTCGACTGTTTGTCTGATTTCGCCCCAAAGTGTATCTACTGTAACATCGTCGCCGAGTCCGTAATACTCCTTGAACGAATCAAGATAATCCTCGCCGACATACGCGCCCAATGTAGCCTGGTCAACAGCCTCGCCCCAGGTTGTTTCGTCTGTAACCTCGTCGCCGAGCTGAAGGATTTCCTTTAGCTCATCGGTGGTCATGCCGTATGTTTCAGCCATATTCACAAACGGAATATTGTTATACGCCGCGCTCTCCGTTGTGTTCGCCGGCATATCTTCAGGCAATCCGAACATTTCAAGGAATTCGTCAAGCTCCATGCCGGACAGCTCCGCAACCTCGCCGACAGTACGTCCGCTCACGTCAACATAGCCCTGTCTGTTGTACTTATTAAACAACGACGGCGCGAGCTTTACAATACCCACAACGATAAGCGCGATTACGATAACCGCCGCCACAATTACAGCTATAACGGCATACTTCTTTGACTTGTTGTCCGAATCGCTCTGAACGTTTTCAAACGCCGTTTTTGCCGCCGCTACAGCCTCGTTGATTTCCGTTTCGCTTGCGTCCGTTTCGCTTACGTCTCCGTCCTGCGTCTCGATCTCGGTTTCTCCCTCGGCTACGGTTTCGATTGTATTCGCGGTTTCCTCGGCGGTCTCTTCGGCAACGTCCTCAACCGTCTCCTCTACCGTTTCCTCGACTGTCTCCTCTATCGTCTCCTCGACTGCTTCCTCGACTGTCTCCTCGACCTCTTCATTTTCCTGATTGAAATTCTTTTCGTCACTCACTGTTCTAATCTCCTTATCAATTATTATTCGGCATCCGTTTCGGATTCTTCCGATTCGGTTGTCTCGGCTTCGGATGTATCGGCTTCGGCGGATTCATCTGCCGCTTCCGTCTCGGAATCCGTATCCTCGGCGGTCTCTTCGGTTGTTTGCGCCTGATACATTTCCATCATTTTCTCATAAAGCAGATCTTGAAATTCCTCATAGGTTGTTTCGTCCGTTATCTCATCCTCGCTTACGCCGTATGTTTCCATATCCTGAGCGATAGCTTCCTCGCTCAAAACAGTTTTCGCCGGCATTGCGCTCAAATCATTCAGGACTGTTTCCTCGGTAACGGCGTCTGTGAAGCCGTCCAAAAGCGATTCGGTATCCTGTCCCGAGTAGGTCGCGTAATTCGCGATTGTCATACAGCCTGTCATCTCGGTTTCCGTCGAGCTCTTCTTCAGCGAATCGCCGAGCGAAAGTCCGTACTGAGCAAGATAATCCTCAACCGTCATATCGGCTTGCTCCGCGAGATATTCAACCGTTGCCTCAGCCTCTCCGTTTGCAATGGCCTCTTCCTTTATTCCGCTTGATATTTTGTCGTATGTTGCATACACACCCACAACAAGAACTACCAAAATAACCACCGCCATGATGAAGTTGATCATTTTGTCCGACTGAGATGCTTTTCTTTTTTGACCCTTGTTCATAATTACTTATGCTCCTTTCATTTGTTATTCAACGCAAAATACTCTCCACATTTTACATCATCCTTTACAATATACCAC
>JAJQAT010000220.1 GCA_021203665.1 Bacillota bacterium | reverse complement strand
TCGATGATGCTTTTTTCGCTGTCGACAGGTATATCTTTGATATACTTGTCGACAGCCGGAGGCCGTTAATTTTAACGGTCTGTTTTCTTAATTTTTACTATAGAAAAAAAGGAGTAAACAAATGAACGATAAGCGATTAAAGCTGCTTTTAAAGGCGTCGCTGATATTTCTCGCGGCGGCGGTTATATTCTGTATAATCGCCGTATGCGCGTCTAACAGGCAGGAAAAACACAACGGGGAGCAAAATGTTATCATCGAAACCGAGGAGCCTGCGCCTTCTCCGACCGAGGAACCCGCGCCATCTCCCACGGAGGAGCCGACACCCGAGCCGACCGAGACGGCAAAGACGGTGATTGTGCTTGACGCGGGACACGGAAAGTCCTCCTCGCAAATGACCGATGACGAAAAAATCGCCGAGGGCTATGAATATAACGCCTCAAAGGGCGGCTGGGGAGAGTGGCGCCACTATAAAAACGGAACATTCGGCGAGGACTGCTACGGCAGCGGCTGCACGGGACTTTGCCCGCAAAACGGCTCCTGCTGGTACCCTATAGGCAACGGCGACAGGGACACCGAGCCGACTCTCAACTTAAACAATGCGCTCGCCGCGCAAAAATATCTGGAGCAAATGGGATATGAGGTGCGTATGACGAGAACCTCAAACGACCAAAACCCGTCGATGGATAAGCGTGTATCCTACTGCTTCCCGAATAACGATATAACGCTTGAGCCGGACGCGGCGGTGTATGTCTGCATACATTCAAACGCGGGCGGCGGCAGGGGAACGTCATATATAAGTCTGAACGCCACATACACGCAAAGCTATATTCCGGATAATTACATATCCTTGTCAAACAGTCTGGGCGAGATTATAAACTCTAAGGTTGCGGCGGCGACGGGACTTTCGGAAAACGCTCCGATAAACACGCCGTACCTGATTTTATTCAATAAATCCCCCGTGCCGATAGCGTACATGGAAATAGGCTTTTTCGACAGCACCGCCGATTTGGAGATACTGCAATCGTCAAGCGACGCGATAGGCAAAGCCATAGCCGAGGGAGTGGATGAATATTTGCAAACACATTAATTACAATATTCCTATTGAAATCGGCGGTAAAATAGGGTAAAATATTATTGTGAAAAATTTCGGAGGTAATTAAAATGAAATATGTTGAAAACAAAGCCGAGGAAGTCAAGATTGCGTATATAGGCGGCGGCTCGCGCGGCTGGGCGTGGGGCTTGATGAGCGACCTTGCCGCCGTGGACGATATGAGCGGAACAGTATATCTTTACGACATTGATTTTGACGCGGCGAAGAAAAATGAGGTCATAGGCAACGGAATAAAAGACGCGGATAATTGCAAAGCGGTATGGGAATATAAGGCTGTAAGCGATATTGAAGCCGCGCTCACCGGCGCGGATTTCGTGATAATATCTATACTTCCTGGCACGTTTGACGAAATGGAAAGCGACGTGCATCTTCCGGAAAAATACGGTATTTACCAGTCCGTCGGAGACACGGCGGGCGCGGGCGGAATTTTAAGGGCGCTGCGCACCATACCTATGTTCGAGGAAATCGCGGAAAGCATAAAAAAATACTGTCCCGACGCATGGGTAATAAATTACACCAACCCGATGACAATGTGCGTAAAGACGCTTTATAGGGTATTTCCGCAAATTAAGGCGTTCGGCTGCTGCCACGAGGTATTCGGCACTCAAAAGCTGCTTGTAACCGCGCTTGAGGAAATGCGCGGCTTAGAGAATGTCAAGAGAGAGGACATAAAGGTGAACGTGGTGGGCGTGAACCACTTCACTTGGCTTACAAAGGCGCAGTACAGGAATATCGACATATTTCCGGTGTACCGCGAATTTGCCGAGAAATACAAGGATACGGGCTACACAAGGGATGTTGACGAAAACTGGATGAACAGATTTTTCTCTTGCAGTGAAAAGGTCAAGATTGACCTGTTCCTAAGATACGGCAGTATAGCCGCCGCTGGCGACAGACATCTCGCGGAGTTTTGCCCGGGCGACTGGTATTTGAAGGACCCCGAAACCGTTGAAAAATGGGGATTCGCGCTTACACCCGTTTCATGGAGAAAAGAGGATTTAAAGAAACGTCTTGAAAAAAGCCAAAGACTCTACAGCGGTGAAGAAAGGTTTGAGCTTAAGGAAACGGGCGAGGAGGGAGTACAGCAAATACGCGCTCTGCTCGGACTTCGCGACCTTGTAACCAACGTGAATATTCCGAATTACGGACAAATTCCGAACCTGCCCATGGGCGCGGTGGTAGAAACAAACGCGGCATTTAGGGCAAATTCCCTGAGTCCGGTATACGCGGGAAATCTTCCCGATGAAATCTACCCGCTTATAAGCCGCGTATGCGGAGAGCAGGAAAGGGTTGTGGACGCGGCGTTAAAGCGCGACCTTGACGGAGTATTCGCGGCGTTTGTAACCGACCCGAATATATATTTGAGCGTTAAGGACGCGAGAGCAATGTTCGATGAAATGATAAATAACACAAAAGAGTATTTAAAAATGTATTTTTAATACCGGAGTGTTGATTTTATACCAAAAAGGTGGTATAATCTGTTTGTGTGCATCATAAAACACATAATTCCAGACAGAAAGGCAATGAGGACAATGTATACAAAAATAACGGAAACAATTTATTACGCGGGAGTTTACGACAGCAATCTTGATTTATTTGAAAGTCAGTACGCCGTTCCGAACGGCATAACGTATAACTCATACATCATAACAGATGATAAAATAACGGTTATGGACACCGTTGACGCGAGGGCGACGGACGAGTGGCTCAAAAACGTGGAGGAGGCACTCGGAGGTAAGGAGCCGTCATACCTTGTAATATCTCATCTTGAGCCGGATCACGCTGCAAATATTGCGCGTTTCGCGGAAAAATATCCTAATGCGGAGCTTGTCGGCAACGCTAAGACATTCGCTATGCTGCCTCAGTTTTTTGATAACGATTTTGCCGACAGGCGCGTTGTCGTAAAGGATGGCGACGAGCTGACGCTCGGAAAGCATACATTGCAATTTTTTACGGCGCCCATGGTGCATTGGCCGGAGGTAATGGTAACCTATGATAAGACGGACAAGGTTCTGTTTTCGGCGGACGCGTTCGGAACATTCGGCGCGCTTGACTCGGACGGCTGGGACAGCGAGGCGCGCCGCTATTATATCAACATTGTAGGAAAATACGGAGTGCAGGTGCAGTCATTGCTAAAAAAAGCGGCGGCGCTGGATATTGAGATTATCTGTCCGCTGCACGGCGCTGCACTTAAGGAAAATGTGGAGCATTATATTGAAAAATATGATGTATGGAGCAAGTATGAGCCGGAGGACAAGGGTATAACCGTCGCGTACGCGTCCATTCACGGCAATACCGCCGAGGCGGCAAAGAAATTCGCCGGTATTTTAAAGGAAAAGGGCGAGGAAAACGTGTCTTTGTTTGATTTGTCGCGCTCGGATATGTCGGCGGCTGTAGCCGAGGCTTTCAGATATGACGGACTTGTGTTGGCGTGCGCCACGTATGACGGCGGCTTGTTCCCGTGTATGGAGGACTTCCTCGCTCATTTGAAGTCAAAGACGTACAGAAACAGAACCGTCGCGCTTATTGAAAACGGCTCATGGGGACCGATGGCGGCAAAGCATATGCGCACCGCGCTGGAGCAGATGAAGAATATCAATATTCTCGATAAAACGGTTACAATAAAATCCGCCGTTAAGGCGGGCACGATTTCCGATATGGAGGAAATGGCGGATGAGCTGTTAAAAACGCTCGGAAGATAAAATAATAGGAGGGATTTTATGAAATCAAACAAAAGAAAAACGCCTATTATGGGGTGGGCGTCCTGGAATTGTTTCAGGACGGATATAAACGAAAAAAGAATGAAAGAGCAGATTGACGCGCTCGTAAGCACGGGATTATCCGATTACGGATATGATTATATTAATATGGACGACGGATTTTTCGGCGGACGCGATGAAAACGGCGTTTTAAAGATACACGCCGAACGCTTCCCGAACGGCGTAAAGGTAATAGCGGATTACGCCCATAAAAAGGGACTTAAAGCCGGTATATATTCCGACGCGGGCGACAACACCTGCGGATTCTATTATGACGGAGAGGGCAAAAACGGAGAAAAGGTCGGACTTTACGGATATGAAAAGCGGGACCTTGAAATGTATCTTGAGGAATGGGGCTTTGACTTCATAAAGGTGGACTGGTGCGGCGGAGTGCGCCTCGGACTTGATGAGGAGGAGCAGTACGGAAAAATCGGAAAAATCATAGATGAAATCCGAGAAAGAACCGGCAGAACGATAGTGTACAATATATGCCGTTGGCAGTTCCCGGGCGCATGGGCGGCGCAGGTTGCCGATTCGTGGCGCACCGGCGCGGATATTGTTCCGAATTTCAAGTCGGTAATACACCAGATTGACAATATAAAGGGTCTTAGGAAGTACTGCGGACCGGGACATATCAATGACCTCGATATGATGCAGCTCGGCAACGGAATGAGCGAGGAGGAGGAAAGGACGCATTTTGCGATGTGGTGTATGATGTCCACACCGCTTATGATAGGCTGCGACCTCACAAGGATTTCGGACTCCACGCTCAATATATTGAAAAACAAGGAATTGATTGAAATTAATCAGGACAGCGCGTGCTTGCAGGCGTATGCGGTTAAGGATTTTACGGATAATTCGGGCGAGCTGCTCGGAGAAATCTGGATAAAGGATTTGGGAAAGAAAAGCTCAAGCAAAAAAGCCGTGGCATTTTTAAACAGAAGCGATGCTCCGCTTGATATGGAGCTTAAACTGTCCGAGGCTGGATTGACGGGAGAGATTATTTCCGTGCGCGATGTGTGCCTGCACGAGGATATGCCGCGCGAAAATAAAATAGCGCGCCGCATAAATCCGCGCGGCGCCGCCGTATTCGTGATAGAAAGCGAAAATGCGGTGGAGGTACCCGATAAATATGAGGAGGACATATCCCCGGCTGAGGAAATGCGCAAAATAACTGCGGACGAGGCAAAGGAGCTTGCGCAAAACGGAGGCTATCTTGTTGACGTGCGCGAAAAACACGAGTATGCCCGCGCTCATCTTGCCGGAGCGATAAACATACCGTATATGGATATACACGCCATAGCGGAGGATTTCATAAAGGACAAATCCGCGCCGGTCGCGGTTTATTGCTCGACGGGCAAACGAAGCAGTCAGTCATATACAAGCCTTAAATATCTCGGATATGAAAATCTGTATTATTTGGGCGGCGTTGATTTATCGAAAATTAAATAGGCAATGATAAAGCCGGCGCGGACGGGTTACGCTGTAACTGCCGCGCTTTATTTTATTTGTATACGCGGCGGGATTCTTTCATAAAATGTAGTATATTTTGTGAAGGGAACGGTGCGTTATGATTGTGACAAGGAGGTATATCGCGGCGGTTATACTTATAATTATCGCGGCGATTATTTCGTTTTTGGGAATTAAAAAATATGAAAGCAGTCAAGCCTTTTCGGAAAACAAATTTAAAATAGTGCTTGACGCCGGACACGGCGAGCCGGACGGCGGCGCGGTCGGCGTAAACGGGACAATAGAGAAGGATATAAATTTTGCCATAGTACAAAAGCTGCAAGAGGTGCTGGAGGGCAGAGGCGCGGAGGTTATTCTTACGCGCGGAGATGACTACGGCTTACAGGACGAAAGCGCCGAAACGATACGCGAGATGAAGGTGTCGGATATGAACAAGCGCCTTGAAATAATGAAAGAAAGCGGCGCGGATTTGTTTTTGAGCATACATATGAATTCGTTCAGCGACGGAAGCGTTCACGGACTGCATATTTTTTACGCGAAATCCCATCCCGAGGCGGAGGAAACCGCAAAGCGCATACAGGAGAACATAGCCGAGGTAACCGGAGCCGAAGCTCATGCCGTAAAGACCGCCGACGAGAACCTGTATTTGAAGAAGGATCCGCCTATGCCGGCGATATTGGCTGAGTGCGGATTTTTGTCGAACCAGGAGGAGGAAAAAAAA
>JAJQAT010000210.1 GCA_021203665.1 Bacillota bacterium | reverse complement strand
AAGAATTTGTGAGTAAGGAATCTGTTAATTCGTATGGATACAGCGGTAAGTGTCATAGTCCCCGTGTTTAACAGGGAAAGGGAAATAGGGGCGTGTATTAAAAGCCTGATAAATCAAACGCTTGAAAATATCGAGATAATCATCGTGAACGACGGCTCGACGGATAATACCTTGTCCGCCGCAAAGAGTATTGACGATGAAAGAATAACCGTGCTTTCGCAGCCGAACAGCGGGCAGGGAATTGCGCGAAATACCGGTATGGCGGCGGCCGGCGGGGAATATATCGCCTTTGTTGACTCGGACGATACCGTTGAAAGGGAAATGCTCGAGGCAATGTACAAAAAAGCGAAAACGGAAAACGCCGACATAGTACAGTGCAATATTTCAGACATATACCCGAACGGCAAAAAAACGGTTCAGCTCGCGCCCTTTGACGCGACCGTGGATATAACGGACAAGGGAGAATACACGGATAAGTATTTTTCAACCTGCCGCCACAGCTACGAGGTGTGCAACAAATTATTCCGTAAAAGAATGATAGATGATTCGGGCGTTAAGTTCCGCGACACAAGAAAATATTTTTCCGAGGATTTACTGTTCAATCTGGAAATTATCGACCACATAAAGCGGATAAGCTTTATATCCGAGCCGTACTATAATTATTATCAAAGCGAGGGCAGTCATTTTCACAGCGGCGCGGAGCGCAGGCTCGCGGCGATATGCGATTTATTCGCCGATTACAGCGCGAATGCCGATGAAATCATGAAAAGCGCGGTATCATATACGGCGGCTATGGTAATTATATATAACGCCGGATTTTGCGTCGATACGCATACCGCGGCGGCAAGGCGGACGCTCTCAAGCCGCACGATGAGGCAATATATAAAAAACGCGCTTGCGAGAAAATGCAGGCTAAAGCACAGAATATTTCTTACGGCTATGTATGCGGCGCCTGTTAATATCAGGATGAATCTCGCAAAAAGGTACAGTAACAAATGGAATGGAGAATAAAATGAAAATTCTGTTGGACGGATATATTGACGGCAACTTCGGCGACGACCTAATGCTTTCCCTTGCCGCGGACGGACTTCGCGGGCATGAGCTGTTTATATCGTCACCGAAAATAAAGCTTAATAATGTCAAATACACGGATAAGCGGGCGGGCTTTGACTGTTATCTGAAGGTGACGGGCTCCGGCTTTTTGATACATAACAATCTCGGCATACTCTACCGCCTGCGCGATATGCGCCGTGAAAGAAACACTGCGCCCGTAAGAGCCGTAATAAACTGCAATATAAGTCCCTTTATAAACGGCGCGGCGGAGCGGGTAATAAGACATCAGCTGAGCGGGTATGATTTCATCACCGTGCGCGACACCTTTTCCTATGACTACATAAGAAAAAATATCCCGAATGCGAAATGCGAAGAATATCCCGACATGGTATTTTCCCTGCCGGATGAAATGATACCGAATGTAAAGAGCGGGGGAGAGCTCGGCATTGCGGTGCATAACAGCGCATCCGCGCGGGAAACGGCGCGCGCCGCCGACAGATATATAGAGGAGACGGGAAAAAAAGTAATACTGCTGTGCTTTGATTCCGGCAGCGAGCATGATTCCCTGGCGGCGGAAAAAATCATGAGCGTCTCGGCGCACGGCGATATGATTGAAAGGGTTGACTACACGGATACTCGGTCAATGCTTGCGGCAATGAAAAAATGCGGCGTTATTCTCGCCGTAAGACTGCATTCGATTATACTTTCCGCGAGGATGGGTATACCGTTCGTGCCTATGGCGTATTCCGACAAAACGGAGGAGGTGCTGTCGGATATGGGCTTTAAAGGAAAGGTATACAATCCGCGCGGCTTTGACGCGGAAAGCGTCGCGCGGGATATACTTAACGCTAAGCCCTACAGACTTGACGGCAAAATAACGGAGCTGTCGCGCCGGCATATTATAAGGCTTAACGAATGCTTGAAAAACAATTCCTTTTGAAACAAGCGCATACTGTAGACAAAACCCGAACGGTTTTGTCTCTTTTTTTGTGCGATTTACACACAGTTTTAACACCTGTCTTGACAGGTGTCATGATAAGTGGTATACTGATAAAAATAAACAGAGGGGATATATTTAAAATGAATGAGATTATCAAGGAAATAGAAAAATTAAAAAAGAAAAAAAACGCGGTTATTCTCGCGCATTATTACGTCAATGACGAGGTGCAGGCTATAGCCGATTACATAGGCGACTCATATTACCTCGCAAAGCTGGCAAAAAGCACCGACGCGGACACGATAGTGTTTTGCGGCGTATCGTTTATGGGCGAGAGCGCAAAAATACTCAATCCCGAAAAAACCGTGCTGATGCCGGATATGTCCGCGGATTGTCCCATGGCGCATATGGCTGATATTGAAAGGATAGAGGAAATGCGCGAAAAATATGACGACCTTGCGGTTGTTTGCTATATAAATTCAACCGCGGAGCTGAAATGCCACAGCGATGTGTGCGTAACATCCTCAAACGCCGTTAAGATTGTGAAATCGCTTCCGAATAAGAATATATTTTTCATTCCCGACGAAAATCTCGGCAGACACGTCGCAAAGCAGGTGCCGGAGAAAAATGTTATTTTGAATAACGGCTTTTGCCATGTACATGTTTCCATAACCGCCGACAACGTGAGGGCGATAAAGGAAAAATATCCGAGCGCGCTTGTGCTCGCGCATCCGGAGTGTAAGGAGGAAACCCTAAAGCTCGCGGATTACATAGGCAGTACCTCGGGAATAATCGATTACGCCACTGCGAGCGATAACGAGGAATTTATAATTTGCACAGAGAGCGGTGTCGGATACGAGCTGAGAGAAAAAAATCCGAATAAGAAGTTTTATTTCGCGGGAACAAAGCATTTCTGCCCGAATATGAAGCTAAACACGCTCGAAAAGGTCTGTCACGTTCTCAAAACCGGAGAAAACGCGGTTGAAATAAGCGAGGAAAAGCGATTGAAAGCGCTTGCGCCGCTTGACAGAATGTTGGAAACAGCTAAATAAGGAGATAAAAATGAAAACAGATATAGTCATCGCGGGATGCGGAGTCGGCGGACTTTACTGCGCGCTCAATCTTCCGAGGGACAAGCAAATAACAATCGTAACAAAGGACGACGCTGACAGGAGCGATTCATTTCTCGCCCAGGGCGGAATATGCGTGCTTAAAAGCGAGGACGATTACGACAGCTATTTTGAGGACACAATGCGCGCGGGACATTACGAAAACAATAAG
The DNA here is from genome assembly GCA_021203665.1 of Bacillota bacterium. Taxonomy (GTDB): domain Bacteria; phylum Bacillota; class Clostridia; order UBA1381; family UBA1381; genus Hominilimicola. The sequence continues at coordinate 2,793 of JAJQAT010000210.1, read as the reverse complement.
CGGTCCGTGGATATAATGATACGCTCGTCAAGGGATGTTATAAACGACCTTGTGGGATTCGGTGTGCGTTTTGAGAGGAATGAGGACGGCGGCTTTGCCTATACAAAGGAGGGCGCCCATTCCACGCCGAGAATACTGTTCCACGAGGATATAACGGGAAAGGAAATAACGTCGCATCTTTTGGAGGCGGCGCGTAAAAGAGAAAATATAACGCTGATCGAGCATTTCACTATGGTGGACATCATAGAGGAAAATAATGAATGCTTCGGAATAATCGGATATGACGAAAACGGCGTATACACCGATATTCAGGCGGATTATACGGTGCTTGCCACCGGCGGAATAGGCGGACTTTACAAGCATTCCACCAACTACCGCCATCTTACCGGCGATTCTCTCGCGATAGCGTTAAATCACGGAATAAAGCTGCAAAATATAGATTACATACAAATCCACCCGACAACCCTGTATTCAACAAAGAAAGGCAGACGTTTCCTCATATCGGAATCCGTAAGAGGAGAGGGCGCGGTGCTGTTCAATTCGCATATGCAGCGTTTTGTGGATGAGCTTTTGCCCAGGGACGTGGTTGCCGCCGCGATATACAAGGAAATGAAAAAGGACAATAAGCCTTATGTGTGGCTGTCGATGAAGCCGATACCCACCGAAACCGTGAAAAATCATTTTCCGAATATCTATAAGCACTGCCTTGAGGAGGGCTACGACGTAACCAAGGAATGTATCCCCGTTGTGCCGGCCCAGCATTATTTTATGGGCGGAATAGATGTGGATAAATACAGCAAAACCTCAATGAACAGGCTGTACGCGGTCGGAGAAACGGCGTGCAACGGCGTTCACGGCAAAAACCGTCTCGCGAGCAATTCGCTGCTTGAAAGCCTTGTATTCGCGAAACGCGCCGCGGGACGAATAACCGACACGTACACGCAAAGCGGCGGCGAAAGAGAAATCGAAATCGACCGCAATATGTACAAAAACTATGAGGATAAATATAAAAAGGCTGTAAAGACAGAAATCGAGAGGGAGAGAAAAGAGCATGAATAATATAACAATGGAGCTGAACGCGGATAAGCTGATTTTAAGCGCGCTCAAGGAGGACATCACAAGCGAGGACATAACCACAAACTCGGTAATGCGGGAATACAAATTGGGCGAGGTGGACCTCATATGCAAGCAGGACGGAGTTATTGCCGGACTCGATGTTTTCAGGCGCGTCTTTGAGCTGCTTGACCCTAAAACAGAGGTTACGCTTGACTTTAAGGACGGCGATTTTGTAAAAAACGGCGATAAAATCGGCGTTGTAAGAGGAGATATACGAGTGCTGCTTTCGGGCGAAAGAACCGCGCTCAATTATCTTCAGCGCATGAGCGGAATCGCGACCTATACCCGCTCGATAGTCGATTTGTTAAAGGGCGGCAAAACAAAGCTGCTCGACACCAGAAAGACAACTCCGAATATGCGCGTGTTTGAGAAGTACGCCGTAAAGGTCGGCGGCGGATATAACCACAGATATAATCTCAGCGACGGCATTTTGCTGAAGGATAATCACATCGGCGCGGCGGGCGGAGTTAAAGAGGCTGTAGCGATGGCAAAGGAATACGCTCCGTTTGTGAGAAAGATTGAGATTGAGGTTGAAAATCTCGATATGCTGAAAGAGGCGCTTGACGCGGGCGCGGATATAATTATGCTTGACAATATGAGCGTCGAGGATATGAAAGAGGCGGTAAGGCTCACCGCGGGCAGAGCGGAAACGGAGTGCAGCGGAAATGTGACCAAGGAAAACGCGGCAAGACTTGCTGATATAGGAGTTGACTATATTTCAAGCGGCGCTCTTACGCACTCGGCGCCTATTATGGATTTGTCGCTTAAAAATCTTCATGCTGTTTAAGAGAGGTTGATGATATGAACGCAGTCGAAAGACGTGAGGAAATTATACGGCTTATAACAACGAATGACGAGCCGTTATCCGGCAGCGCGCTTGCGAAAAAGCTGAATGTGTCCCGCCAGGTCATAGTGCAGGACATCGCGCTTTTAAAGGCGGCGGGGAATGAAATTCTTTCCACAAACAGGGGATATATCCTAAACGATACCGCCTCCTGCACGAGGGTGTTCAAGGTGTATCACACAAACGAGCAGACGGAGGACGAGCTTACCACGATAGTGGATATAGGCGGAACGGTGTTGGACGTGTTTGTTTGGCACAGGGTTTACGGAAAAATCGAGGCAAAGCTCAATATTTCGTCAAGGCGAAATGTGCGTCAATGTATAGACGGATTGGTAAGCGGAAAATCCACGCCGCTTATGAATATCACATCGGGTTATCACTATCACACCGTCAAGGCGGACAGCGAGGAAACTCTCGACCTTATAGAAAAGGCTCTTGAGGAAAAGCATTATCTCGCGCCGGAAATATGATTGCAGGCTGAAAAATTGAATTACCAAAAAACCTCCGCGGTATATGGCGGCACCGTCCGCTCTTATACCGCAGAGGTTTTCTGAAACGGTTAAAACCGCGTATTTTTACGCTATCTCATCATATGCACCGCGGTGTCTATCACGGAACCGATGCTTTTAAATATGCCCTCGGTCTTTTTGGCGATTTTGTGACGCTCGCGCTCGGACATCGGGTCGGTTATCGCAGTGACAGCCGCGCCGACAACAAGTCCCGTTGCCATACCCTTCATAAATCCCGAAAAATTACGCATTTTTATTACCTCCTTTTTTAGATTCACTCTTATTATTCCGCAAAATGCAATCTAAAAAACCGGAGAATTAATG
>JAJQAT010000053.1 GCA_021203665.1 Bacillota bacterium | reverse complement strand
AATCGACGGCAAAAGGACACAAGAAATTGATATTTGCTACGACTTGGTAGGAATATTGCCGATGTCACTGTTTCAATCGGAAAAGACGTATGGAGCAGCTTGATGCTGCTCCATAGCTTGGAAATTTAAATTTACTGTCTTATGGGAAGTGCCCTGACCGCGTCCCGTTTTATTTAAACGGAAAGCCTGACCGTGTCGCCGAGGGCACCGACCCCTGCGAAGTTAAAGCCACATTTGCGGCTGTGCCCTGCAAGCCTCCCTTGTTAAAGGGAGGTGGCATTTGCGCAGCAAATGACGGAGGGATTCATACACCAAATTTCATCAAGGAGGATAAACGTGAAATATATATACCAGCTGTTCATAATAATGCTTGTCACCTTTGCGGGTGAAATGCTGCATCATTTCATACCGATTCCGGTACCGGCAAGCATATACGGACTTATAGTTATGCTGATTCTGCTTTGCACAAAAATTATAAAGCTTGAAAATATAGAAAAAACATCGGATTTTCTTATAGAAATAATGCCGCTTATGTTCATACCGGGCGGCGCGGGACTTATAACCGCGTGGGGAGAGCTAAAGGGAATACTCCTGCCGGTGAGCGTTATAACCGTTGTGTCAACGGTGGCGGTAATGGCGGTCACGGGCAAGGTGACGGAGCTTGTAATGAAATTCGATAAAAGGAAAAGAGGCAAGGAAAATGAACGCCGTAATGACTGACAGTATATTCTTCGGCGCGGTGATAAGCGTCGTGGGATACATGATAGGAATATTTCTGAAAAAGAAAATACCGATTTTAAACCCGCTTTTAATATCGATAATATTCGTTATAGCGGTGATAAAGATATTCGGTATCGACTATGAAACCTATAACAGCGGCGCGAAATATATAAGCTATCTGCTCACGCCCGCGACGGTATGCCTTGCGGTGCCGCTTTACAGGCAGATAAGTGTGCTTAGGGAACACGCAAAGGAGGTATTTATCGGCATATTCGCCGGAGTTATCGCAAGCATGGGCAGTATACTTTTAATGTCCTACCTCTTCGGGCTTACCCACGAGCAGTATGTGACGCTCCTGCCAAAGTCTGTAACAACCGCGATAGGCATGGATGTCAGCGAGGAGCTTGGCGGCATACAAACAATCACGGTCGCGGTTATAATAATAACCGGCGTAATAGGGAACATAATCGCCGAGCGGGTTCTGAAAGCCTTCAGAATAAAAGAGCCTATCGCCAAAGGACTTGCGATAGGCACCGCGTCGCACGCAATCGGTACAACAAAGGCTCTTGAAATCGGTGAAACAGAGGGCGCGATGAGCAGTCTTGCCGTGGCGGTCGCGGGACTTATGACCGTTGTGACCGCGTCGATTTTCGCGGGAATGCTATAATTCCTCGTTAAACGCCTCAAGAATTTTTTTGTATACAATGTCGGAATGCTCTCTGAAAAAGCGCGCCATTTTTTCCGCCTCACCGCGGGAACCCGCGTAAAGCGACAGGTCGAGCAGACAAATTTTGTCGTCGTCATAGAGCTGACATTCCGCGGCGTACTCATCCCTGCGGACGGGCGTTATATTGCCGCGCACGGCGTTTTTACGGCGCTCCTCGAGGAATAAATTTTTAACGGACAAATCAATCGGCTCGCGTATATATATGGGTATGTTTGAGGTGAAAAAATCACCGGCGTTCATACCCTTTTGCGTTATTTCGTATTTTTGATTATGCTTGCCCGAGAGATACGAGCTTACGTGATTTGTTTTGACAAGATTATCAAGTGCCACTTGAAAATCGTTGTAGTTAATGTTACAATTATCTAAGACAAGGTTTAAAAGCTCGTTATAGGGAACGGCGCTGTCAACCTTGCTTAGGGTATACAGTATTATGAATTGTATAAGAACGGAATCGTCTATTTCCTTTTGATACAGCATACAAACACCTCCAATAGATACAGTATACCATAATTTAATCGAAAAAGATATAGTTAAATGAAAATTGGGAGAAGAAAAATGGCAAAAAGGCTTACCGAGGAAGAGGAGATACAGCGCGTCGGGGAGATGTGCAAAACAGAAAACGAATACAGGGCAAGGGGATTTGCCCGCGTAGCCGGAGTTGACGAGGCGGGACGCGGACCGCTTGCCGGACCGGTGTACGCGGCGGCGGTAATCTTTGAGCCGGACACCGTGATAAAGGGAATAAACGACTCGAAGAAATTGTCCGAAAAACGCCGCGAGGAGCTTTTTTATGAAATAACCGAACGAGCGCTTGCATACAATATATGCAGCGTGGACGAAAGGCGCATAGACGAGATAAATATTTTAAACGCGACCTTCGAGGCGATGAACGGAGCCGTGGCGGGACTCTCGGTAATGCCCGACTTTGTGCTTATAGACGGCAACAGGATAAGCGGCATGACAATTCCGCATGAAACCATAGTAAAGGGCGATTCAAAAAGTATGTCCATAGCGGCGGCATCGATACTGGCAAAGGTCAGCCGTGACCGATTTATATGCGAAATAGCCGAAAAATATCCGGAATACGGCTTTGAAAAGCATAAGGGCTACGGAACAAAGGCGCATACCGACGCGATATTGAAATACGGACCCTGTCCGATACACAGGAAAACATTCCTAAAGAAACTGCTTGGAGGTAATATATGAATACAAAGAAAATAGGCGACTTCGGAGAAAAGGCGGCGGTGGACTATCTTATGGAATTGGATTACAAAATCCACGAGCGCAATTTCAGACTTAAATTCGGCGAGGTTGACATAATAGCCGAAAAGGACGGCTGTATGGTGTTTATAGAGGTAAAAACAAGGAAAAATAACCTTTTCGGCGAACCGAGCGAGTATGTTGACCACAAAAAGCAGGAGCGAATAAAAAGAGCGGCGGCGGTTTATGCTGACGTTGAAAATACCGAGGTGCGCTTTGACGTAATCGAGGTATTCTACGAGGAAAAGGACGAAGAGCTGTTCCTGACAAAAATAAATCATATCGAAAACGCGTTTTGATTTTTTGAAAGAAGTGAATTGTTAAATGAAATATTCTGTTTTTGACACTCACTGCGACACGCTTTGCCGCGTGCTTGACGAAAACAAGCGGCTCTGTAAAAACGACTGCCATATTGATTTTGAAAGAATGTCGAAATACGAGAGCTACACGCAGGTTTTCGCGTGCTTTGTTGACCCCGTGTATAAATCCGGCGCAACGCAGCGCACAATGAATTTGATTGACGCATTCCACCGAAGCACCGAGCATATGCCGCGCAATGTTAAAGCTCTGCTCAGCATTGAGGGCGGCGAGGGCATATATTCCGTTTCCGCGCTCAGAAATTATTACAGGCTCGGAGTTCGCGCGGCGGCGCTCACGTGGAATTATTCAAATCATATAGCATCGGGCGCGCTTGAAAGGGACGAAAGCAGAGGACTTACGGAATTCGGCAAAAGCATTGCCGAGGAAATGAACCGGCTCGGTATGCTCATTGACGTGTCGCATCTTAACAGGAAATCCTTTTATGATATTTCGGAAATAACCAAAATGCCGATAATAGCGACACATTCCTGCTCCGATGCCGTATGCTCTCACCCGCGCAACCTCACGGACGACCAGTTTAATGTTATCAAAAGCACCGGCGGCTGTGTGGGAATAAATTTCTACCCGCCGTTCCTGACAGACAAGGGTAAATGCGGCATTGACGACATAGTAAGGCATATAGACCATTTTATGTCGCTCGGCGGCGAGGACAACATAGGCATAGGCGCGGATTTCGACGGAGTGGACTGCCTGCCCGACGGCATAAGAGGAGCCGAGGATATATACAAGGTATTTGACAGATTATCGCAAAAGGGATATACTGATAATCGGATTGAAAAAATAAGTCATAAAAATTTTGAAAGGATATTTACAAATGCCTAAATTTTTTGTACCGCGGGATAAAATAACGGAAAATCAAATAATAATCGACAGCGAGGACGTAACTCATATATCGCGTGTGCTGCGCCTTAACAAGGGTGATGCTATAACCGTTTGCGACGGCGGCGGAACGGATTACGACGCGGAAATTGTTCAAATGGAGCAAAAGCGTATTATATGCGCCGTAAAGGACAAGCGCAAAAGCGATTCCGAGCCTAATATAGAGGTAACATTGTTCCAGGGACTTCCCAAGGCGTCGAAAATGGAATATATTATTCAGAAAACAACGGAGCTGGGAATATGTGAAATCACGCCGGTAAAGCTCAACAGATGCGTTGTGAGGATAGATAACAAAAAGGACGAGAAAAAGAAGCTTGAGCGTTGGCAAAAAATATCCGAGTCGGCGGCAAAGCAGTCGGGCAGGGGAGTTATTCCGCAAATAACGGAAATAATGACGCTTGACGAGGTAATAGAGAAATCCAAGGAATTTGATTTGTTTTTTGTGCCCTACGAATGCGAGGAGCAAAAAACTCTGAAAGAGGTTTTGCTCGCGAAGCCGAACGTAAAAAAGGTCGGATTTGTGATAGGACCGGAGGGCGGATTTGATATGGCGGAAACGGAAAAGCTGCGCGCAAACGGCATAGAAACCGTAACGCTCGGCAGACGCATACTCCGCACGGAAACGGCGGGCGAGGCGGTGCTTGCGATGACGATGTACGAAATAGGCGATATAAACCGATAGATTTTTGAAAGGAGCGGGATATAAATGACCTTGCAGGAAATAATCGATAACAGTGAAAACATAGTATTTTTCGGCGGCGCCGGAGTTTCTACGGAAAGCGGAATACCCGATTTTCGAAGCGTGGACGGACTTTATAATCAAAAATACGATTATCCTCCGGAAACGATTTTAAGCAGAACTTTTTTTCTTGACAAAACCGAGGAATTTTACAAATTTTACCGCGATAAGCTGATTGTAAAGGGCGCGAAGCCCAATAAAGCGCATATCGCGCTTGCGCGTCTTGAGGAAAAGGGCAAGCTGAAAGCGGTCATAACGCAGAATATAGACGGACTGCACCAAACGGCGGGAAGCAAAAACGTCCTTGAGCTGCACGGCTCGACGCTCAGAAATTATTGTATGGACTGCGGAAAGCTTTACGGCGCGGACGCAATAGAAAACAGCGCGGGAATACCGAGGTGCGAATGCGGAGGCATAATAAAGCCGGACGTTGTTTTGTACGAGGAAATGCTTGACGACGGCGTAATAACTAAATCCGTGAAATTTATAAGCGAGGCGGACACGCTTATAATAGGCGGAACCTCGCTGAACGTGTATCCGGCGGCGGGATTTATCAATTATTTTCACGGCGGCAGGCTTGTAATCATCAACAAAGCCTCCACACCCGCCGATAAGAACGCCGATTTGGTTATAAACGCACCGATAGGCGAGGTGCTGGGAAGCTTGAAAATATGAGGGTTTACGCGATGAATATAAGCGGCATCGACGCGGAGGATAAGAGGTGGTACGCTTATCTTTCCGAAAGACGCGCGGAAAAGGTTAAGCGCCTAAAGCACGCTCAAAAAAAGGCGCAGTCGATAGGAGCCGAGCTGCTTTTAAATTATGCCGTCAAACTGGAAACCGATGCAAAAACGCCCGTAAATTGGGACACGGACGAAAACGGAAAGCTGTATTTGACCGATTATGACAATATTTATGTAAACCTGTCACATTCGGGAGATTACGCCGTATGCGCCGTAAACGATAAGCCTGTCGGCGCGGATATACAGCGCTGCCGCGAATGTGACATGAAAACCGCGGAGAGATTTTTTACCGCGGACGAGGCTGAATTTATCGCCCAAAGTCAAGATAAAAACAGCGCCTTTTTTGAAATTTGGACAAAAAAGGAAAGCTTTGTAAAGGCTATAGGCAGGGGAATAACAATTCCTCTAAACAGCTTTTCAGTGCTTTCGGACAGCGTAGAATATGACGGCGCGGTGTATCTTTTTAAGGAATACACCGTTTCGCGGGCGGGTTATAAGCTCTTTGTCTGCCGTCAATCGTAGTTGTATATATTCGCGCTTTCGGGCGAATAATTTACAATTTCGTCATACGAATCGAGCTGCTCCTCATTTCTCGGACCCCACGGGATAAGTCCCGTGCATTCGTGGTCGCATATGGCGTTGCAAATATCAAAATCAAAGGCGCCGCTGCGAAAAATAACGTGCTCATTGTATTTTATTTTCATAAAAAAACATCCTTAAG
>JAJQAT010000171.1 GCA_021203665.1 Bacillota bacterium | reverse complement strand
TCACATAAAGCGTACGTTTGTCAAGATTTTGGGGAATTTTGTTGTGAGGGGCAGAAATACGCAGGCTTTCGGTAAATTTTTAAATTTCAGTTGTAAATTGCATTATTTTGTGGTAAAATTATTTTACCACATCTTAATTACAATAAAATACAGAGAATGCTTGCGTTTAGCAAAAAAGACGTAGGCTTTATTTTGCATTGGCTTTCTCTGGTGTAATTAAGATGTGTGGTAACATTTATTGAAGCTGCGTTTTTTTATGCGCGGCTTCAACAGAGCCGCGCATTTTTTGCGTGTGAGTTTTTAATTATTAATTAGTGGAGGGATTTTTATGAAAAAAAGGTACTTAAATTTAGCTTTGGCTCTTGCAATGCTGTGTGCGCTCTCACCGCCGGTATCAGCAAAAACATTCATTCAATTAGGCAATTATGTTCAAATGGGTACATATTACGGCGAGCCGATATTATGGCGAGTTGCAGCGTTTGAAAAGATAGTGGGTTATGACGCCGGCGGAAATCCGATTATTGATTCAACCGACACCGTCACGGAATACCAAGACGGCTATTTGCCGCTTTTGTTAAGTGATAAAATAATTTGCTTAAAGGCTTTTGATGCGGATACAAGCATTAACAGCATTTCCGGCTCACACAGCAGACGCGGTTCATATGAATCGAACTATTGGACTGACAGTAATATTCGCTCGTGGCTAAACTCCAACGAAAGTGCCGGAAATGTTACATGGCTATGCGGTAATCCGCCTACAAACGATTCTTTATGGTGCAATTTCAACGAATATGACCAAGAAGCGGGATTTTTAACTAATTTTACGCCTGACGAGATCAACTTAGTAAAATCGGTCACGCAAAAATCCATAGCTCCATATTCCGAATATGTGAATGGAATATATGATTCGGGAAGCGAAGCATACACTTATGACAGCAATATATCAGACATTGTGCAAAATTACGCCGACGCGTACTCCGAGCAGGTAACAGATAAATTTTTCCTGCTTGATGTTCAACAAATAAACACTGTATATAATAACGGCGATGTTTTGGGCAGCATTTATTATATCGGTGAGCCGACCGATCAATGCCGGGAAAACAGCGAATATAAAGAGCCGGACACCTCGTCCGGTCAAAAATGGTCCGAATGGCTGCGTTCTCCAAATACAGACAGCGATTATGATTGCTTTACTCTTTGTATCGATTCCTCAGGCACTGTACGCAATACCGCACGCTCGCATTCCGGAGGCGTGGGAGTGCGTCCCGCATTCTTCTTATCTGAAAATGTTGATTTTGACGGTCACGGTACGAGAAACGACCCGTATAGACTCATTGAAGAAACAGATTCCAATACAGCCGGTTTAATCGGCGATGATGATTCATTATCCGAATCGAACGCTTCAGACCAATCCGGAAACACGGCTTTGACTTTTGCTTTGATATTGATAATTATACTACTCGCCGCTTTGGCAATATTGATTGTAAAATACAAATCAAAAAATAAAAACAGCTATACCGCCGGCAATTCAAATGCTCAGAATTTTTGTTCGGAGTGCGGCGCTCCGCTTGACGGCGGACGCTTTTGTAAGAAATGCGGCAAGCATATTGAATCTAAACATTAATCTTTGATAAATAAAGCGGCATATCGCGTAATTCGATATGCCGCTTTGTTTTATAAAAATCATATCCGCGGTGTTTTTTTAACTAACCAATCAAAAATTCAACAACGTCGTTTACTACGGCGTCATGTGAGAAATCGCACAGGCCGTGGGTTTCGCCCTCGATTATTTTAAGCGTCACATTGTCCATCGCCTCGGCGTAGCGTTTTGAGCCGACAACGCCGACAGCCGCATCCGCCGAGCCGTGAATTATCAGGGTTTTTCCCTTGAAAAGGCTTGTCGTTTCGTAAATGGGCAGTGTCTTGGCAATGCGGAAATACAAGCCGCCGAGCTTGAAATTCTCGCCGTATTCGTTCCTCATCGGCATATACTCCGGCACATTATACGCGTCGTATTCCACGCCGAAGCACGAGCCCTTTAAAGCGTCGTCCTTAATCGTCGCCGCGGGCGCGAGCATGACGAGTCTTGACACGTATTCGCGGTAATATCCCGCAATCATGCCGCCGACAAGCGCGCCCTGCGAATGTCCCACAATATTTATCTCGCTTACCCAATCCAAACGGCGCACGTAATCGATAATCTTAGCGGCATCGAGAATTTCGCTGAAAACATTCATGTCGAAAAAGTCGCCGCCGCTCTCGCCGTGTCCGTCAAAATCGAATTTGAACACCGCAAGTCCCTTTTCAACCGCCGCCTCCGCAATGTCTTGGAATATGTTGCGGCGCGGATTTCCGCGGTCGCTCATAAGTCCGTGGAATATAATCACCGCTGGGCATTTGCCCTCGGTTTTCGGGCGTAAAACATCGCCCTTTAATGTAAGTCCGTCGCGCTTAATACTTATTTCCATTTTTATCCTCTCCGTTCCTTTTTTGTGATTATATTATCGCATAAATTGAACGCGTTGTCAACTTTGTACGTTTGGGGCGGGTGAAGCCCTCATCCGTCCGGCAAGCGGACGACCGCAAGAGTCGCCCCTACGAGATGGAATCGCGGCTGTGCTCTGCTTGCCTCCACTACTAGGTGAACAATTTGCAAAGCAAATTGTAGGCTTAGTGCCGCAGGCTCGTAGCCGTTGCCAAAGAGGTGGCACGGCGCAAGCCGTGACGAAGGGGTTTTTCAAAGTTTGCGTTTCTAAGACCCCTCAGTCAGCTGCGCTGACAGCTCCCCTAGGTAGGGGAGCCTTGCAGAGCGTTGTCGGAAGTATTACTTTATTTTGAATAAAGCGCAATCCCTCATCCGTCGGCTTCGCCGACACCTTCCCCTTAGGGGAAGGCTTATGGTTTGCGGCAAATTTGATTAGCCTCCCCTTGGGGGTGAACGATTTGCAAGGCAAATCGTAGGCGTAGAGCTTTGCTAGTAGCCGTAGCCAAAAAGGTGGCACACGCCGCAGGCGGGTGTCGGATGAGGGAAGGCTCCCTTGTTAAAGGGAGGCTTACCACAGCCGAAGGTGCGGGTTTATTTTAAATACAGCGCATGACCCCTCCACCGCTAAAGCGGTCCCCCTCCCCGCTTACGGCTTACGCCGACGCGGGGCGGAAAACAGTTGCCGGCGCAGCCGACGGATGAGGGATTCGCGCGCAAAAAAACGGCAGTGGAAAAAACCACTGCCGCTTTCACACAAGAATATACTTACCAAAAAGTATTTTCTCGGAGGACACTATATTTTATATTAATAGTTCCAAGATACAAGAACCATTGCTATATCTCTTGAATCTACCTTGCCGTCGCGGTTTAGGTCGTACTTAACGTATGTTTCATCATACACCCAGTTACTACCGCCTATATCGCTCTTACCGAAGTACGATACTACAGCCGACAAATCCCATAGGTCGATTTTGTTGTTTAGAACTATATCGCCTGCGAGGAATGTTACTTTATCCGTTGTTACATCAGTAGAGCCTACTGTAACTACCGCTGTGTCATTACTCATAGCGTTATTCCAAACCGTAAGAGTTGCATCGTCCTCAAGCAATACGGACGTTCTGTAGGTTCTGTAGCCGTCGCCGACAAATTCAAATGAATGTCTGAGATTTTTTGGCAATGCTATAGTAAAGCTGTAACCATAATAGTCGTTTGTAGTATCTATTTCCGTTTGTGCCAGTGATGTCTGCTCGTTGCCGTCCGCATCGGTATAAGTCATATTAGTTCCAAGACTATATGTTGTTTCCGTGCCGTCGGACTGTGTTAAATAAATTTTCATTGCAGTGTAAGCGTTTCCGTGCGACTCAACGCTGTTCGGGAACATTACATTGATTGTAAGCGTTTTTGTTTCCTGTGTTAAGGTTATATCCTCAAGAATAGCATCGCCATCAGTCTCCGTGCCCTTTTCGCTGTCATCAACCTTTAAGTTATAGTCACCGCCAACCGTGTATGTAACAACAAGATTGTTTGTCGCGCTTGTTGCGTGAACCTGAGCATCGGTATATGTTTGTACCACGCTGAAATCGAATGTGCCGTAGCCGCCGAACAATACCTGTCCGATTACGATTTCATTGCTTGTTATATCACTTATAACACCGTCATCTGTACTTCCTGCCACAATCGTATCATCAACAGCCGATAAAAGCGTTTTGCCGTCTACGTTAAACTCATATACGCCGTCATCGCTCTCTACAAGATTTATTGCGTCTCCCGCCTTTATTGTATATCCAATGCTGCCGGTTGTTTCCGTAAGACTGAATTGCAGCTGTGCCGATGTGAATCGGTTAATCTCTGTACCGTCCGAGCTTACAAGCTTAATGTTGTAAACCGACGCATCACTTGTCGCCTCAAGCTGTACTTGTATCTCACTCGGAATTGAATTGCTGTTTGTAGTATAGATAACCCATGTTGAGAAACCGTTATATGTTTCAACTGTAACTGTATTGCTAGTTGCGTCAACAGATACTTCTGTAAAGAATTCGTTCTGCTTATTTCCGTCGGCGTCTTCATATATATGCTGTACATTTACAGTCGTTTCACCGCTGAACGCGCTGCCGAGAGGAATTGTTACAGTCGCGGCATAGCCGGTTGTGTCAAGCTTTTCGGAACTTGTTGTTTTTTCAGCACCATCAGTATATGTATACGAAACCATCGGTTCGATTTCCATTGTAAGTGTTTCGGCTGTATCACCTTCGCTGTCCTCATCGGTTGTATAGCTTTCATATGTAACAGTATCGGTTCTGTTGATTGTATAGCTGCTGACACCGCTTAAATCATCACTTGATTGAGCTTGAGCAAGTGCCGCCTCGTTTACTCCGCTGCCGCTTACAGTAACCGATGCTCCGTCCGTAGGAGTAAAATCGGTTCCTGTGTTGTCAGTAGATGTGTTAGTACTTTCCGATACCGTAGCCGAGGTTACATCTGCCGAATCAGCAATCGCTATATTATCGTTGCCCTCTGCTGAAACCAAGGTTCCTCCCGCAACAACTATAGCCGATGTTGCATCATCGCCTACCGCTATTGCCGAACCGCTTTCAGATGTAAGCGTACCGCCGGTAACATTTATTGTACTTCCCGCTGTACCCGAAGTATTGCTGCTTACATATATAGCATTACCCGCAGCTGTTATTTCAGTATCATCTCCGCTTATTGCAACCGTACCGCCGTTAGCTACAACATAAACGCCGTCTGCGGTTTGTCCCGATTGCGCGTCAACATCAATCGTACCGCCGCTTATCTCAACATCAGTGGTTGACTTAACATAAACGCCCATTGCATCTCCGCTGGTTTTCGCATCTACAGTAATCGTACCGCCGCTCACCGTAACACCTGATCCATCGGTATCTGAGTATTGACTTGTTGCATAAATTCCGTATATTTCTTTTGTTGCACTACTGGACGATATGACATTCATTGTAACGTCTGTTATTTCAAGAGTACTTCCCTGGCAGTATACGCCTGCTGCCTTGTAGCTGGCAGACGTCGTTGCCGATTCAACATTTATTGTGCCGCCGTTTATTGTTGCCGTAGAACCCTCAGAACCTGCCGTAGAATCGCAGCCGGCATACACACCGTAAACATTTCCTTTACTTGAATACATCGATACAGTACCGCCATTCATTTCAAACGAGGCATTGCTGTAAAGTCTAACACCATAAACAGTCGTGGATACACTTGTATTATATACCTCAAGAGTACCGCTGTTAAGCACCAATGAACCGTTAACTTTAAATATTTCCGGCAATGTACTTGTGGTCATCTTGCCGTTTTTGTCCTCGGAGTTGTCTGTAACCGTTACCGTTACACCACTCGGAACAATAAAGGCACTTCTGATGCTCTTAGCCGCATTATATGTCGTAGTATTTGAAATTGTGTGTCCATTCAAATCTATTGTAACATCGCTGTCAAAAGTATACTGTGCTGTCAACGTAATATCTTCCGTCAATGTTATCGTACCGTCAACAGCGTCGGGCAAAGATGAAGAAGTAAACAATTCAACCGTGTCCTCTTCAACGGTTTCCTCTTCAACAACCTCTCCCTCAACTTCCTCTTCGACGTCAAGGACTTCAACAACGGCTTCCCCTGCCGTGTCTTCCGCGTCGTCCGCAAGCACCGGTATTGCCGCGCTTGTGGTAATCATT
>JAJQAT010000075.1 GCA_021203665.1 Bacillota bacterium | reverse complement strand
GTATTTAAATACAATAATAATGCGGTATGTTTTCTGCCGCGCACGCTTGCCGATACGCGTGATAAATGGTCGGTTCGATTGAATATCGCTTGCCGATATGCGATTTAAATGGTCGGTTCGAAGCTGTCTGAGTAATCAGGCAGCTTTTTTTTACGAAAGGAATTTATGAAACAGGGATATTTTTATATAATTAAAGACGAATTCTTTGAAAAATTCACAGCTATGGGCTGTCGGTTTAAATATAACAAGAATGCCGCCCGCCCTACATACTGCTGCTTTGAGGATACAAAGCATAAAGGTCTGTTCTGGGCAATCCCCACCGGCACGATTGAAAATAAAAATTTGAACAGAATACAAAAATATCTCGACTGCGACGAAAAGGATATAAGAAGCTCCTATTACCACATAGGCTATACCAACCGCAAGGCTCTGTTCTATATAAGCTCCGCTTTCCCCATAACCGATAAATACATATTAAGGGAATACACAACCAACGGCGTGCCGCTTGAATTGAAAAGAGTTAAAATGCAAAACGATATAAGGAAAAAGCTGCTTAAAATCCTGACCTATGAAAATCAATTCCCCAATAAGCTGGAACCGCATATAACAACCGTTAAATCCGTTCTGCTTCGGGAATTGGGATTGTAAAAAACTCCCCTCAAGCCGCGCCAACGACCGAGAGGGAAATGAGCGTATGGATACACGGGAATATCCCGCATTTTGTGTAAACTCCAAAATGAAGGAATATTCCCGCCCATTGTTAAGATGTGACGAATTATAAACAAAAATGTCCGGAATTTATGCTCATTCCGGACATTGTTTTATTCAAGGGCAGCAACAAATTCTACAGTGTCATTTCCTTGCAGGCTTTTAAATAATCATAAAATTCCGCGTACAAAATGCCGGCGTACGGTTTAACATAGAATCCGTTAAGGCAGAAGCACAGGAAAAGAATATAATGAAGTATAACGTGCATATCCAATTTAAATAATTCTATGTAATGACCCTTTAAAAGGACGCTGCTTCTTCTCATTGCCTTAAACGCGTTGACCTTTTCATCCTTAATAATTTGGCTGCTGAACCTCAGGCAATAGAACGGTACAACCGCGCCGACAAGCAAAAAGCACAGTCCGACAGCATAGCAAATATCCTTGACAACGCAAAGTATTATCATTTGCACCGGACTTTCCTTAAACGCCGAAAAGGCATCCGAAACGCCGGTTTTCTCTTCGCGGCTGACCTTTAATCCGTAAAGCTTGGAGCAGTTTCTGAAATTCATGCAAACCAATTCGGCAATCAGCAGAATTATATATTTCTCGGTTACGCATGAAGCTATTATCGACGCGTAGAACAGCATCAAAACAAGCATAAATATTATTCCGACCGCCTTGGGATTCGGAGAGGTGGTCTTCATCAACGCCTTTGCTCTTTGCTTCATAGATCTAATATCAAAATTCATTTCCTTGTTCCTCCTACTACTTATATAATTTACATATCATATTCCGCTCGGACAGCAGCGACAAAATTTTCTCGCACGCGGCTTTAATTTCGCGAGCCTTATCCGCGGATATTTGTTTTTTGAGATTATCTATCTCGTCTAAAATTTTACCCTCGACATCCGCCGCCTCCGGCGGACTGTTTAGGTTGCTGAATTTGACCGCATCGCATATCTTGTCCAACGACGCGGCAAGCTCGTTATCCTTTGTGTCGGATTTTATTTGTTCAAGCTCTAATTGAACCCTGTTGATGAAAAACACCTTTTGATTTTCGCGTTTTTTCATATTATTGCCGCTGTTTATAATCTGCATGGCAACAATTACCGCGGCGATATACAATATCAGCAATACGCTGCTTATCACCGCGACAAATATTAACCGCTCTGATAATACGCTGTAGCCCAATATGCTCACCGCAAGCTGCGCTATAAGGTAAAGCAGCGACAGCGTATGCAGCGCGGTTTTGTATGCGATGTCCTTTGCCTTGGCACTTAAAAACGCCGGCACAAGCTGCGACAGCACCGCAGCAATCAAAAAGCCGTATGCCGTCAAAAAGGTTTCCGATACGGGTACAGCTGCAAAGGATATTATACTGACTATCACAATCGCCAATGCGTCCAAAACGACCGCTGTTGTTTTTTTCATAATCTCACCGTCCTTATTTCTATTTTTCATCTATAATAATTTTATAGCCGTCCGCATGGCAATCCCGCGCCAAAGTGCAAATAACGGCTAAAAATTTAGCTAAATGCATAGGTCCGTCCCACGAATGTATGCCAAAGTCGTAATCACCGTTTAAGAGCCATTCGCTGCTATCCATAGTCGATGACCGCCATACATACAATGAATGTACATCCTTTAGAGCAATCTTGGTTGCTCCTCTTTTTTTCACTCGGTATACCGCTTTATTTGTTATCATTATACCTGTCTTGCCCTTTGAAAAAATACCGTAATCTATAAAGACAATAGATTTTTCTCCGGATTCATAACCTTGAGAAATCTTAATCTCGGCAGAGCGCATATTAGCCGCATTTGTTGAATGTGTTGCAATATTTACGCTTTTTGCTGCGTCCTTGTTAAGACCTATCAAATATTTCTCAATAGTATTGTCAGCACTATATCCCTCAACAGTATTGTCAAGACTATTTATATAGCTGCACATTTCTCTATATACGTCCAGAAAAGTTTGCTTACTGAACTTACTGCATTGTCTATTGAACAATTTCATTGCGGGATAAAACTCCTGCTCCGTTTCCTGCTCCGTTGTTTGCGGCGCGGGATTGACTATATTAAGCACCGTGTCGCAATACGGGCAAACGAGCTGCGCTCCGCCCGCCGCCGACTGCATTGCCGCTCCGCAATTCGGGCATTTCCTCTCCGCCATAAAATCATCTCCCAAATAAATATTTTCTGAAATAACCGCGAAACAACCAATGTTGCTTCAATCTGTTTCTATTTGTTGTCTATAACAATCTTATAGCCTGCCGGATGAGCGTCGCGCGCAAGGGTGCAAACCAAACCCAAAATCAAGGACAAGCCTCTCGGATCGGGGTCCGCATACAGCTTAAATTGCGATTCTCCGTTTACATGCCATATGCTGCTCGAAAGAGCGTTGGTGTTTGCAAGCAGCGAATGCAGCTCGCTGTAGGCAATCTTGGTAACATTGGTTTTTTTCACCTTGTACATCGCCTTGTCGCTTATAAGCACGCCGTCCTTGCCCTTTGAAAAGACTCCGTAATTCAAAAATACCACGGAGTTTTCTCCGGCTGTATATTTTTGAGAAACCACCGTTTCCGCGATACGCATGCTTTCCGGATTGGTTGTGCGGTTCGACATGAATATGCTTTTTCCGGCTATATTATTAATGGCCGTAATATAGCTTTCGGCGGTGTTTCTTGTTTCGTTTATAAATCTGCAAAGCTGCTCCCATACCTTTTTCGCTTTTATATCGCCAAAATCCACACAGCGTACATCAAACAACGCTTTTACGGGTGATACCGTCTGCGCCGTGTTATTTTGAGGCGAGGAATTTAGGTTTTGAAGAACAACCTTTAGCATATTCGGCGTCGTCGTGTCGCAATAAGGGCAAACAAAAGCTTTTTCGTCAGCCGATAATTGCATTGCCGCGCCGCAGTTCGGGCATTTTTGATTTATCACAAAATCATCTCCTAACTAAATATTTTCGCGTTTGAAAAGTGCGATTTTTTTGCCGACCTCATGATGCTCGCTATGTATTCGCTGTCACTTTTCAACATTATTTTATTTACATAAAGCGCGCCGGACCGCATTTCAAAAACACGTAGCGTATTATCCGGCGGAATATATCCCTTTATCATAACGGGACGGTTATTAAACTTAACTCCGTATCCATCGGCATTAAACTGCATGGCGAATCCCTGCTCCTGGTATACGGTGTTTCCTTTATTTCCGTCAATTCGGTACGAGCTTAGATAGAGCATATTCGACACAAGCTTAAACACGCCGATTATCGTTTGATTGTTCGCCTGGGGCATTTCAAAATATGTGTTGTCTATTTTACTGTAATCCTTACCCAAAAGCGATGTCCAAAGAGGCTTGCTGCTCTCAAGCGCGTCCTCTCTCTCGGCGGCAAGAGCCTTTTCCTCCTCGATTCTTTTCTGCTCCTCACGCTTTGTTTCCTCTTCCGCCCGTTTTATCTCGGCCTCGGCTGTTTTTCTGTCGTCCTTTTCGTGCTGAGGTGTTTCCCGCTCGAGGGTTTCCTCCTGTGGCTTTTTCTCGGCAAGCAGCATTGCGGCATGAGCCTTTTCCTCTTCCTCTGCGCGCTTTTTCTCGGCAAGCTCCTTTGCGGTGCGAGCCTTTTCCTCTTCCTCAAGACGTTTCGCGGCAAGCTCCTTCGCAGCTTCCTTATTTTTTATATATCGGTCATGCTGCTCCACCAGCATACGCTTTTTTGACAGCTCCGCCTTATCGAGAGCCTTTCCGAAATAATTCTCGTTTATGGAATATTGATTATGAATATCCGCGCCCGTGTCGGAGCACATATAGTCAATAGGCTTGCACAGCTCCCACCAAATACGGTAATCATCGGGGTACAATTCCGATAGGTCCACCAAAATATCCTGCGCTTTCAGGTAATACACAGGCTCCTCGCTTGTGTTTTCAAACTCCTTTTTCTCAAAGCTGAGCTTGTAATAAAAATCAACCTCCTCCAGCTTTGATGTGACAACGGGATTATAATTTTCATCCTCCGCTTTGACATTGCCCGGTGCTTCGGCGGTATCAATGCTCGGCTCCGCGGCAGTGTCTCTGCTCGGCGCCGCATCGGTATCATTGCTCGGCTCCGCGGGAGGCGCCGGCTTTGATTTCGGTATCATTATTTTATTGCCGCATTCCGGGCAAAACGCGAATTCCCTATCCCCGTTCACCTGCGTTTCATGTCCGCATTCGGGGCAAAAAATCTTTTGCATGGATAAATTCACACCTCACTATTCCAATTTATTGCCGCATTCAAGGCAGAATTTTGCGTTGGGCACAATATTGGCTCCGCATTTCGGGCATACGGGATTCAGCTTCGCGCCGCATTCAAGGCAGAATTTGCCGTTCGGAACACTCGCGCCGCATTTCGGGCAGGTCACCATATCCTTTTTCTCCTCTTCTATTTTCGTTCCGCACGACAGGCAGAATTTGGAGTTTTCGGGTATAGCCTCACCGCATACGGGGCATTTGCTTTGCGCCGTCTGTCCCTGCGGCTGCATATTCGGCGAGATATTTGCCATTGAACCCGCCATTGCGCCGCCTATGGCTCCGCCGACGTTCATTCCCATTCCGAGTCCCATGCCCGCGCCCATTATGTTTGCTCCGGCGCCCTCGTTGGCGGCGGCGGTATCAAGCACATTAAACGTCCTCGCCTGCTGATAATTATATCCAAGCTGGGTCATGTCGTATTTCTTCGTATCGGTCTTTTGCTTTTCCAGATATACGTAATTTGTTCCTCTTTGGAGTACTTTATAGTTTTCATCTTCTACGGGTGTGATTTCACTAACATTGAAATTCACAAGCTCTAAGCCGTATTTCGAGAATTCCGGCTCCAATAATTTGCCTATGCCTTCAGAGATTTCCGTCAGATGAGCGGAAATTTCCAATACCGAGATATGTTTTATTACAAACGCCTTCGCGATAGAATCCTTAATATGCTTTTGCAAGATTCCCTTGAAATATTTTCTTAATGTGTCCTGGTCGAACCTGTCTATCGTGCCGACCATTGTCAGCAGTAATTTTTTACTGTCGGCAACTCTCACCGCGAATTGTCCGTTCGCTCTGATTTTAAGAATAATATTTTCCACCGGATCCTTCAACGGTATCGGGCTTGCGGTTCCCCAAAGAACGTCCATTGAGACAATCTTGTTTATAAAATACACCTGACATGAAAACGGCGATTCACCGTTAAACGGCAAATTCACCAATCTTCTGAGCAGCGGAATATTTTGCGTGTGCATTGTGTATTTTCCCGCGCCGAACAAATCCAACGCCTTTCCGTCCTTAAAAAACACCGCCTCCTGCGATTCTGAAACAATAAGCTGCGAAAGAGTATTAAAATCCTCCCCCGGGAATTTCCATACAAAAGTATCGTTGTTTCCCGAATACTTTATAATATCAAATACTTTCAAAAGAATACCTCCGTTCCGTTATTGAATTTATCAATATTATGTATATTATAA
>JAJQAT010000212.1 GCA_021203665.1 Bacillota bacterium | reverse complement strand
GATTAAACTTTATATTTTTTAAATCCGCGTATATATTATATTATAAATTTCAATATATTTCAAGCCATATCAAATATAAACACAAAACCGGCACACCTAAATGCGGTATGCCGGTTTAATTTTTATTTCATCAAAAACGCGTCTACGGAGTCTGCGGCGCGGCGACCCTCTCGGATTGCCCATACTACAAGGCTTTGACCTCTGCGGCAGTCGCCCGCGGCGAACACGCCTCTGAGGCTTGTTTTATAATCGTCCTCGCTCGCGTGAATATTGCTTCTCGCGTCGGTGTCAAGCGTAAGCTGGTTTAAAAGCTCCTGCTCGGGTCCCAAAAATCCCATTGCTATAAGCACAAGCTCGCACGGTCTTACCTTTTCCGTGCCCTTTACGGGAACGGGCGAGCCCGTGGACCAATCAACCTCTACCGTATGAACAGCCTTAACTCTGCCCTTTTCGTCACCCTCGATTTTTGTGACCGTGGTAAGGTATTCTCTCGGGTCATGTCCGTAAAGTTCGATTGCCTCCTCCTGACCGTAATCGGTCTTTTTAACTCTCGGCCATTCGGGCCACGGATTGCTCGGAAGTCTTTCCTCGGAAAGCTCCGGCATTATTTCAAGCTGAGTAACGCTGTTGCATCCGTGTCTTATAGACGTGCCGACGCAGTCGGTACCCGTATCGCCGCCGCCGACAACAATGACATTCTTGCCCTCGGCATTGATATACATTCTGTCCTCAAGGTTTGAGTCAAGCAGGCTCTTTGTGTTTGCCTTGAGGAAATCCACAGCGTAATGCACACCCTTTAAGTCCGCGCCCTCGACGGTAAGCGCTCTCGGCTTTGTGGAGCCGCAGCAAAGCACAACCGCGTCAAACTCGTTTACCAGCTTTACAGCCGGATAATTCTTGCCGATTTCCGTGTTCAGCTTAAAGGTAACTCCCTCTTTTTCCATAAGCTCAACTCTGCGTTGTACAACCCTTTTGTCAAGCTTCATATTCGGAATACCGTACATAAGCAGTCCGCCGGCTCTGTCGGCTCTCTCAAACACGGTTACTCTGTGTCCCATTTGATTGAGCTGGTCGGCGCACGCAAGTCCCGCCGGTCCGCTGCCGACTACCGCGACACGCTTTTCGGTCGATTTTTCGGGTATTCTCGGCTTTACCTTGCCCTCCTCGAACATGGTGTCTATAATGTGACACTCGATATTCTTTATGGTCACCGCGGGGTCATGCATACCAAGCGTGCATGAGCCCTCGCATAATGCCGGACAAACTCTGCCCGTAAATTCCGGAAAGTTGTTTGTGAGCGAAAGACGTCTGTATGCCTCGTCCATATCGCCTCTGTACACCAAATCATTCCACTCCGGAATAAGATTATTCAAAGGACAGCCTATAGATGTTCTTCCAATCTGCTTACCCGTATGACAGAACGGCACTCCGCAGTCCATACATCTCGCGCCCTGAAGCTGTAGGGTTTTCAGGTCGAAATGCGTATGGAACTCGTCCCAGTCCTTCATTCTTTCCTTCGGAGGTCTGTCCTCGGGAAGCTGTCTTTTATATTCTAAAAATCCTGTTGGTTTTCCCATTGTTACAATCCTCCTTACGCTACCTCTACCTTTTTGCCTGTTACGTTTTCGAATGCTATCAGCATTGCCTCATCTCTGTCCGTTCCCTTTTCCAATTCCTCGTCAAGAACGGTTATAACCTTTTTATAGTCATTCGGAATTACCTTTACAAAGCTGCCCAGCTCGCTGTCCCAGTTGTTTAGGATATTCTCCGCAACGTCGCTCGCGGTGTATTCAAAATGCTTTTCAAGCATTTCCTTAAGCCTTGCCGCGTCCTTATCCTCCATACCCTCGAGAGATACAAGCTCCTTGTTGCAGTTGCGCTCAAGGCTTCCGTCCTTATCGTAGACATACGCGATGCCGCCCGACATACCCGCGGCAAAGTTTCTGCCGGTTTTGCCGATTACCGCGACGCAGCCGCCGGTCATATACTCGCAGCCGTGGTCGCCGATACCCTCTACAACCGCCGTCATACCGGAATTTCTTACGCAGAAACGCTCGCCCGCGGTGCCGCGTATATACGCCTCGCCCTTTATCGCGCCGTAGAACGCCACGTTGCCTATGATGACGTTTTCGCTCGGATTGAATACGGCGTCCGTCGGAGGAACAACGATAATCTTGCCGCCCGACAGTCCCTTTCCGATATAGTCGTTGCTGTCGCCCTCAAGCCTCATTGTGACGCCCGGGGCAAGGAACGCGCCGAAGCTCTGTCCCGCGCTGCCCACAAAGCAAAGCTTTATGCTGTCCTCGGGAAGTCCCTCCTCGCCGTGCTCTCTTGCGATTTCCGAGGAGAGTATTGTGCCCGTTACACGGTTTCTGTTTGTTATTTCAAGCTTTGCCTCTATCTTCTTGCCGCCTCTTATCGCCGGCTCGCAAAGCTTTATAAGTGTGTTCATATCAAGAGTTTTGTAAAGCTCGTGATCCTGCATCACGTTATGGTATCTCTCATAATCGTTCGAGCAGATTTTCGGCTGATACAGAAGCGACGACAGGTCAACCTCTTTCGCCTTCCAGTTATCCTCGATTGTTTTTTGGCTCAGTCTCTCAACGTGTCCTATCATCTCGTCAACCGTCTTTACGCCGATTTTTGCCATCCATTCTCTCAAATCCTGAGCGATAAATCGCATAAAGTTTTCAACGTATTCCGGCTTGCCGCAGAAACGCTTTCTCAGCTTCGGATTCTGCGTGGCAACGCCGACAGGGCAGGTGTCAAGATTACATACTCTCATCATTACGCAGCCTATCGAGATAAGCGGACCCGTGGCAAAGCCGAATTCCTCCGCGCCCAAAAGCGCCGCGACCGCGACATCGCGTCCGGTCAAAAGCTTACCGTCCGTTTCTATAACAACTCTGTTGCGGAGATTATTCATCAAAAGCGCCTGATGCGTTTCGGCAACGCCAAGCTCCCACGGCAGTCCCGCATGGCGAACGCTGGTTCTCGGAGCCGCGCCCGTACCGCCGTCATAGCCCGATACAAGGATAACGTCCGCTCTGCCCTTTGCAACGCCGACAGCGATTGTGCCGACGCCCGCCTCGGAAACGAGCTTTACGGTAACTCTCGCGTTACGGTTCGCGTTTTTGAGGTCGTGGATAAGCTGAGCCAAATCCTCGATTGAGTATATGTCATGGTGCGGCGGCGGCGAGATAAGTCCCACACCCGGCGTTGAGTGTCTTGCCTTTGCAATCCACGGGTACACCTTGCCGCCCGGCAAATGTCCGCCCTCGCCCGGCTTTGCGCCCTGCGCCATTTTTATCTGAATTTCCTTTGCATTCTGAAGGTAATGAATATGAACGCCGAAACGTCCCGACGCGACCTGCTTAATCGCGCTTGAGCGGCTGTCGCCGTTTTCGTCAAGAATATATCTCTCCGGATTTTCGCCGCCCTCACCGCTGTTCGACTTACCGCCGAGCCTGTTCATAGCGACCGCGAGGCACTCGTGAGCCTCCTGCGAAATCGAGCCGTACGACATCGCACCCGTTTTGAAACGCTTTACGATGCTTTCCACACTCTCAACCTTATCTATTGCGATAGGCTTATCTATCGTCTTTATATCAAGCATACCGCGGATTGTGCATTGGTGCTGCTGGTGTTCGTCCATTTCCTTGGCGTATTCCTTATACAGCTTATAATTGCCCGTGCGGCACGCCATTTGCAGCTTGTAGATTGACTCGGGGTTAAACATATGATATTCGCCCTTTGCTCTCCACTTGTACTCGCCGCCTGTTTTAAGCGCCTTTTTGCCGCTTACCTTATCAAATGCCTCCGCGTGGCGCAAAAGCACTTCTTTTTGGATATGCTCAAGACCGATACCGCCTATTCTGGTGGTCGTGCCCGTGAAGTACTTCTCAACAACGCTCTGCGCTATGCCGAGCGCCTCGAATATCTGCGCGCCCTGGTACGACTGAATTGTTGAAATACCCATTTTAGACATAACCTTTACTATGCCCTTGGTGCAAGCCTTATTGAAACGCTTTACGCCCTCCTCATAGCTGTACTCCACAAGCTTATCATTGACAAGCTCCTCTATAGCCTCATATGCCATATACGGGTTCACGCCGTTTACGCCGTAGCCGATGAGGCAGGCGAAATGGTGTACCTCCCTCGGCTCGCCCGATTCAAGGACGATTGAAACCTTCATTCTTGTGCCGCGTCTTATAAGGTGATGATGCAGTCCCGATGCCACAAGCAATGCCGGAATCGGCGCTTTATCCTTGTCTATACCCTTATCGGAAAGTATTATTATATTATATCCGTTTTCAATAGCTATGTCCGCCGCCTCGAAGATTGTTTCCATAGCCGTTTCCATATCGTTCTCCTGGTTTTTGTTAAAGAGCGACGGAATTGTGATTGACTTAAATCCCTCAAGGTTGATATTTCTCAGCTTTTTAAGCTCCTCGTTCGTCAGTATCGGACTGAGCGCTCTTACCTTACGGCAGTTAAGCTCCGATGATGTAAGCAAATTCTGCTCGCAGCCGAAAAGCGTGTAGGTTGAGGTTACAATCTGTTCGCGGATTGCGTCGATAGGCGGATTTGTTACCTGCGCGAACAGCTGCTTGAAGTAGTTATACAAAAGCTGCGGCTTTTCCGAAAGCACCGCGAGAGGTATATCCGTACCCATCGCGCCGATTGGGTCGTCAGCCTTTTCGACTATCGCCTTAATTGTTGTGTTTATATCCTCCCAGGTATATCCGAATGCCTTTTGGCGCGTCAAAAGCGGGAGTGTATCCTCGCTGTTTTCGCGGTTCACAAACATATTTTCAAGAACGATGAAATTCTTCAAGAGGAGATGCTCGTTCACATTGCCCTTGGCGTTATCCTTAAGATGGCGCACAAGGTCATGCCAGGTGTCGCCCGTTTTTCCGGTGTTGGCGGGGAGGTCGTCAAGCTCTACAAGCGTCTTTTTTACCCATTCCCCGTACGGCTTATGGAGTGCCTCCTCTTTCTTTATTTCCTCGTCGGAAATAATCTTGCCCTTTTCCGTGTCGATAAGGAGCATCTTACCCAGGTGCAGACGCTCTTTCCTTATAATTTTCGAGTTGTCGATGTCGGTAACGCCGACCTCCGATGAAAGAATAATCATATCGTCCGAAGTGACGTAGTAACGCGCCGGTCTTAAACCGTTTCTGTCAAGAGTCGCGCCAACAAGACGTCCGTCCGTGAACGCGACCGCGGCGGGACCGTCCCACGGCTCCGTGATACAGGAATGATACTCATAAAACGACTTCAGCGCGGGATCCATATCCTTATTGTTTTCCCACGGCTCCGGAATGGTCATCATAACCGCTCTCGGCAGAGAAAATCCCGACAGGTGCAGGAATTGAAGATAATTATCGAGCATTGCGGAGTCCGAGCCGTCCTCATTGATGACGGGCAGAATTTTATCCATATCGCCCTCAAATTCGGGTGTGGCAAACATTCTTTCCCTTGCCTTAACCCAGTTTTCATTGCCGCGTATCGTGTTGATTTCGCCGTTATGAATAATATATCTGTTCGGGTGCGCTCTTTCCCACGACGGGAACGTGTTGGTTGAAAAACGCGAATGCACAAGCGCGATTGCGGTTTTCATATCAACGTCCTTTAGGTCAAGGTAAAATTCATTTACCTGATCGGGCGTAAGCATACCCTTATAAACAAGCGTTCTCGCGGACAACGACGCGAAATAGAAATAATTGTCAATGCCGCTCTTTCTTATTTCCTTTTCCGCTATCTTTCCTATTATATACAGCTTTCTCTCAAAGGAGTCCGCGTCAAGGCTGTCCGAGCCCTTGCCGATAAATACCTGAACGATATGCGGCATCGCCTCGCGCGCGCTGTTGCCGATACATACCTCGTAAACGGGAACCTCTCTTATTCCCAAAAGCTTTTGACCCTCGCCGTCTATAATCGCGGTCAGCTTTTTAAGGCTCTCGGCTCTTGTATCCTCGTCCGGCGACAAAAACAGCATACCTACGCCGTAATCGCCCTTTTTCGGGAGCTTAATGTCCTCATTTTTACATACCTTTTCCATAAAGGTATGCGGCATCTGAATAAGAATACCCGCGCCGTCACCCGTGTCCGGCTCACTGCCGACACCGCCGCGGTGCGCGAGATTTTTTAAAATCTGAATAGCCTGATTTATAATGTCATGGGAGGTTTTACCCTTAATATTGGCGATAAAGCCTATACCGCAGGCATCATGCTCAAATTGCGGGTCATAAAGACCCTGTTTCTCAGGTAATCCGTTGTACTCCATTTCCTTCAATCCTTTCACTCATTTTAAACCAAAAAGACGCTCCAATTAGCACATATATCCAAAAAGAGAATATGT
>JAJQAT010000170.1 GCA_021203665.1 Bacillota bacterium | reverse complement strand
ACCGACAGTCAGGACTTTTTGGACGCGGAAACAGTCAAAAGCGCGCGGCTGTTTTATGTTGATTTGGAGGAGGACATAAGAGATGAAATAACATTTACAAAGGGAGAGGTATATCTTGACTCAGATTCGAGAATACGCGTTCCGCTGCGGGATTTCGCCGAGCAAATGGGCTACAGTGTTCATTGGTACGAGGAAACCGGTCAGGTAGTGGTGGTAAATAACGAAAACAGCGAAATGTGGTTCACATTTACTGCCGGAGATAATATCGTATCGTGCTGCACTCAAAGCTTTGTTGAATACACCACCGGTCACATGGTCATGGACTGCTCGCCCTGTATAATAGACGGTGTGACGTATATTCCGCTCAGACATATCGCGAATATTTTAAACTATAACGTAGTGTGGGACGAGGAAGCTCTGACGGCTGAATTGTACGACGGTGCCGCTATCCCCGTCGCCGATGAGAAAAACAAAGGAGTGCTTTATTACGACCTGACATACGCCGAGCCTGTCACCGGTATTGTGTATGTAGACGGCGACTGATGATTTGAAAGACCTGCGGCAACGATAAGCCTCCCTTGTTTAAAGGGAGGTGGCATTTGCGCAGCAAATGACGGAGGGATTCCTTACCACCCTCGCAGCGGCGTCCATTGGGCGTCCGAATCCCTCCGCCTTTTAACAAGCGAGGCTCACGCTTGCCGAAAAATATGACTGCACTCCGTAGGGGTCGGCGCCTCGACGACCCGAAAACCACAGCCGCAAATTCAATTTTACCAAAGGAGGTTATGCCTATTGCAGATTTCACTTATTGCTGATACTTATACAGCGGCGTCTATCGGACGTCCGCAGATGAATTTTTTTAGATTACATTAATATTTTTCCTTTTTCTTAGATATATAGGGCAGCTCTCGCAGCCGCCCGAAAGGCTCCCCTTTTTCTCCGACTTTTTGGGGGAAGCCTTACAGATTTATGCAGAGAATAAATAAAATTGTACGGAATAAAAGGGTTTTCACGAAAAACGCGCCGCAGGTCGGCGCGTTTTTTGCAATTAATTTAAAATTTCAAGCTGTCATATATGTCGTTTACATACTCGTCATATATCGAATAATAATTCTCGTCAAAGTGCATTTCAAAGCCTCTTATCATGCCGTCGGTCAGCTTAAAGTAGCCGTAATGATACTCGCCGCCCTCGCGCGTTCTGCATACGCACCAGTCCGCGCCGCTGTTCTCGTAATCCGCGGTTCCCGGGTAGGACGATTTGAAATTATTCAGCACGGTTTGAACCGACAAATTCGAGGTGTTGCTTGTGGCGCATATTTTCAGCGTCGCCGTGTTGTCCGGCGCCTTCAGCGAGTACCTGACGAAGCTGCTGCTGTCGGTGTACTCGACAAAGTGCGAGGGGTACTTGCAGCTGAAATTGTATTTTGAATCGGTGAATGTCCTGTACGACGGATTTTCCACCGCGCCCGCCGCCGTTTGATTCGCGCCGCTCACGTTAGACGATTTTTGAATATCATCCGAGTCGTCCGACAAATACGCCTGCAGCGCGTATCCGGTCACTCCGTTGTAGATTACCTTCGCGAAACCGTTTTGCGCCGGCTCCACGTAGCTGACGGGCGAGCCGAGCGGTATTTCCCTCAGCACCGACGCGGAGGTTGACGGGGATTCGCGCAGCGAAATGCTCTCATTGCAGTTCACCACATAATATGTCTCATACTTGACGGCGCTCTCGGTCGGCTCGGGCGTGGGTGTAGGCGTAGGCTCCGCCGTCGGTGCGGGCGACGGGCTGACCTCCGGCGACGCGGTAATCCGCGCTTCCTCGTCCTCGGCGCTCGGCGGACTGTTGAGCTTGTAGGCGACAGCTATTGCCGCCGCGAATATTGCCAGTGTCACCAGCACCGCTATCACTATCACGCCGTATTTTTTCTTGCCGCCCTTTGGAACGTTGCCGTTATCCGTATGCAAATTCCGTCCGCAGGCGGCGCATATCGGCGAGCTTGCGGGGTTTTTCGCACCGCAGCTGCCGCAGAAAATATAATTTTCCTCTTGCTTTTGCGCACTTCCGACGGGCGCTCCGCATTCTCCGCAAAACTCCGCTCCCGCTTCAATAATCTTGCCGCAGTTGGAGCAAAACCGCCCCTCGGCGGACGCGTCCCGCAGCGGCGCCTCCTTCCCGCAATTGGCGCAAAACAACGCATTATCCGGCAATTCACTGCCGCAATTTGTACATTTCATATTGATTCTCCTAAATTTTTTATCTACAGTTTTTTTCCGCATTTGGAGCAGAACTTCTTATCTCCCGGCATTTCATTGCCGCAATAAAGACAAAACTTCTTTTCCGCCGCCTGTTTTTGACGTTTCCGTTCAGCCGACTGACGTTTCCATTGCTTTATCTTAATATACATAATCAACAGCGCAATCAAAATCACAACGGCAAGCACAATATAATAAATGTATGTATAATTGACTATTTCTCCCATGCCGTTTGCCTTTGCCTTATATTTTAAGTCATATTTGCCGTCTCCGTCCGAATCGACCTTAAGCACAGTTGCGGAGGAATTTGCCGCCACAGTTTCTATTTGAGTTTGTTTAGATATTTCTATATTATTAAATTCGCGTAAATCACTGTAATCGCCGTTTTCATCCATAAATCCTATGGTATAATTCATTTCGCCGATGCCGTTGCCGGCAATTTCAATATCATAATCGGTGCCGTCCTTTAAGCGCAGGACTTTAATTCTGTCGTCCGTGCTGTCCTCGGCAGTGCTGTCCTTATTCTCCTCAAACGTAAGCGAACCGAAGCTTGTTCTTATATTTGAATCATCATCCTCAGATGACAGAGTTTCGCCGTCATATGTAACGCTTACATCTACAGGGCAGGCAATGCGTATATAAATATACTTTTGACCGTTAATTTGGTCGGCAATGTCTCCAAAGAAGAATACCAGGTCATCGGCATCTGCGACCTCATAATGGCATCCGTCGCTCGCAATTTGCTCCATCAGCGTTTGAGCGGAGGATTTATCGCTTCCCATATTTTCAAAAAAACCCAATGTGTATATGTATATGCCGTCATCCTTGATACTGTCGGCATATGAAATAAGCGCGTCGCCGACCTTGCCGTTGTTCGGCTGTCCGTCGCTCATGAGGACTATTATCTTTTTCTCTGCATTGCTCTCAGATAGCATTTCCTCGGCTTTTTTCAAGCCGTCCTCTATATTTGTACCGCCGCCGTCCGTTATATTGTCAACGATTCCCTCCAAATACTCCTCGTCAACGGAAAAATCGGATAGCATGCTCGCGGAACTGTCATATGTAACTATTCCTATGCTCGCATCCTCCTGCAATATTGTGCTTATAAAGTTGGATGCGGCTTTTTTTGTTTCCTCAATCGGCGTGCCTGACATGCTTCCGGATGTGTCCAAAACAAGAACAATGTCCCGCTCGTCGGATGTGGTTCGGGTAGGCCATTCGGACTCTCCTCCGTCCTCCTCTATCTCATCAATTTTATTCTGCACGCACTCCGCATACACCGCCGCGCCGCTGTCATTGGGATGTATGGAATACTTGCTTGCAAGCAAAATATCCTTTAAATCCTCAGACCTCGCTCCAAACATAACCTCGTTAATGTACGGTTCGTCCGTATATGCCTCATGATTTTCAAAAGCCTCCTCTACGGGAACAAAGCATATCTTCATGCCGGATGCCTTGCAGGATGTTACTATATTGCTTATTTCCTTGTTAAAATTGGTAACGGATTCATTTATTAATTTAGCCTCATCGGCACTGAATATTTTACCGCTTCCGCCTTCGGCAAGCAGCTTGGGATACCCTGCCACAATAATTTTCGCTTGAGTGCCTGCCTTTTGCTGAATATCCAAGTATGCTTGACGCAAATTATCCCTTATTCCGCCGCTTTCGTAAAAATAATTCCATGTTTCGTTTAGCTTATCCTCCAAATTTCCAAACTTTATATAATTAAAATCAGCAGCTGCACTGATAAGAATATTCTCAAATCCCGCATCATTTCCGCCTAATGTCAATGTGACATAATCGGCTGTTCCGGTACCGATTTCATCAAATATGTCCAGCTGCGCCGGCAAATTCTTAGTGCCGCTGTATCCCATACGGTCATATTCTATCTCTTGCTCTTCTTTCAAATGGCGCGTTTCCGCGCCCGATGAAGCAACAAAATACCAAGTCTTATATACGAGCTTTTCCATCATGGTTCCGTTTATGCCCTGCAGCGTCATCCGGCCCGGCCAGCTTTTTTGGGAACGGTGAGCGAGCCAATCGTCGTTGCGGACTTTTTGAGACACCTGCGCATCCTGACCGAAAAAAGGCGGTATTCCCTCGCCGGAGGAATACGAGTCCCCAAGCGACACCATAACCGGCAGGTCTATTACTATAGGTTCAAGAGTTTTTTCCGCAAGCGCGGCAAAGGATGTTGAAAGAATCGAAACTGTCAGCACCGTCAAAAATAATATTTTTAAACTTTTCAGTTTTTTTACGCTAAATATCTTTCTCATAGTTCGTCTATTGCTCCCGTATTTAATTGCTCCAACGTTTCCGTGTCTATTCTCTCAATTTTTTTGATGATTACCTCGGATTCATTTGGTATTGTTTCATAAAATTTGTTCGCGGCACTGTCATAGCTCATAACCGAATCGCTTTCCGATATTGCGACCTGTGTGTTCAGCTCCGACTGCATATTATAGGAAACGGGATATGCCATTATTGACCCGTTTATCAAATATATAGTCCAAAAATCGCCGCTTTCGCTTTGATATATCGTCTGATACATAGGATGCTTATCTGTTGAGCTTTGTGAAATTTCCTCCGCCTCACTGTATTCTCCGTTCATTGAATATTCCGTGAATATGGGATAGCTTACAAAGCCGCGCTCGGTCAGCGTATTATACGCTTCCGATTCGCTCATAACCTCATCCGACTCATTGGCGCCCACCTCGGACAGCACTGTGGAATTATTTTGGAAATATTCGTCCGCATCGGGATGCTCAACGCTGTATTGACCGGTGCTGCCGCTGTCCTCCTCGGATATATTTTCATCTGTTTCGGAAGAAATGTCTTCAGCTTTCTCTTTAATTCCGAAAAGATCAAAAGCCGCTGAAATTACCGGAATATCAACAATGTCAAAATAAACCAATGTTACCGCGCCGGCGCTTACTAACAGTGCCGACCCAAGGATAATAATTAAAATCCTTAGGCAGATTTTTTTGAATTTTTGTTTTAAAGTCAGAGTTTTCCATTTTTATTTTTTTACTGCTTTTTTGTATTGCTTCTTTTTTTCTTTAAGCTCTTTTTTGCTCAGCACCTTGTCACAATTCGGGCATCTGCCCGTTTTCTCATCAAGTTTGCTTCCGCATTTGGCACAAAATTTTTGCATATTTTAACTCTCCTATTTTAGTATAAAATGAAATAATTACCATAGCATGTTATATATGGTAATTATTTCATTTCCGTAAAATCCAATACATTAAGAACTTTATTATTCGCTTTGCTCGGTCAGCGGCTGTCCGCAGCCGGCGCAAAATTTTGCGCCCTCTTTATTTACAAAACCGCATTTACAGGTGATTCCGTTTGTATTGACCTCTGTAGGCACCACCGTCTGCGTGTATTGTACCGTCTGTGTTTTCGCGGCTTCAAGCTCCTTAAGACGTTCTTGCAGCTCAATAATTTTTCTGTCTCTCGCCTCAACCTCGCTGCATATGCCGGCGCATTGCTCAATAGAAATTTCGCCGCTCGCCTGCAAATTATATACCAAGATTCCCATATTCTGAAGAAGCTTATTCTTCTCTTTTTCAATATCTTTGATTTGAGTGTTTAAATTCGCCTTTTCCACAATAAACTTTGAACCCTCGCTTACCGTGTTGACGCCCTTGTTTAATCCGACAACTACCTTGTCAAAAAATCCTGCCATTTTGTTTCCCTCCGTAACTTAATAATCTAAATATCCGTATTGTTTTTATAATAATAAAAGCACATTACCGTGACCGCCGCATACGCCAAAAAGCTTAAAATCGCATTTACGCTTATCGAGTAAAGAAACAAATCCAACAGCTCAATAAATGTTATCAAAGCAAATGCGATAATGACCGTCAGCATATCGTTTTTGGCAAATGACAATATCAATCCGAACAGGTACGCAAAATAAAATATTATACTCACCGCGCTCAATATTCCCGTAATGATATGCAAAAAGCTCGCTCTTGTCATAATCAGATATACCGGATAAACCAACGTGAGCACAGCCGAATATTGCATTAATACAAGCGTAATGCTCTTGCTTTTGAAAAAGCTCTCCAGTGTTTTTTGTACTTCAGATAAATTCATAACCAATCCTTTCTCCCGATTTCCTTAAAATTTATCACATAATTC
>JAJQAT010000052.1 GCA_021203665.1 Bacillota bacterium | reverse complement strand
TTAAAACTACTCAAAATTTGCTGTATGTATCTTGTATTAAAATATAATATATGATATGATAACTTTGGGTGATTAAAATGATTTACGAAACGGAATGGGAAAATCCCAACTATAAGTTTCTTTCCTATAAAACAGAGGATTTGAATTGGTATATCCATTTTCATGAATCCTTTGAAATTTGCTACGTAACGGACGGCGAGATAGATATAACGATAGGCAATACCGATTATTTTTTGAAAAAGGGCGATTCGGTTATAATTTTTCCGCACCAGCTGCATAAGTACGAAACAAAGGATTTTTCAAAATTACATATAATAACCTTTATGTCGGAGCTTGTGCCGCAGTTTGCCGAAGCATATAAAAATATGCTGCCGAAGGACAGCCTTTTTCCGTCCATGGACAAATACAGCGAAGGACTTTATCCGAGCAATATATTTATGCAAAAGGGACTTATTTATTCGATAATGGGCAGCTTTACGGAGGGCAGGGAATTTGAGGAATTTTTATCGAATAAGGAGGACAGGCTTTTAATAAAAGCGTTAAGGTTTATCGAAAAAAATTACGCGGGCGAATGCTCGTTAAAAACCGCCGCGGAGGAGCTGTCATACGGGTATTATCACTTGTCCCGCACCTTTAAACGTCTGATGCAAATGAGCTACAATGAGTATCTGAACCGATACCGCATAAATCGGGCGGTGTACCTTTTAAGCGCGGGAAACAAAATGCGAATACAGGACGTCGCTCTTTCCTGCGGTTATGAAAGCCTGTGCAGCTTTAACCGAAATTTTAAGGATTTCACGGGCGTTACGCCGCGCGAAATGATTGCGAGCAATCGCGCGACAACAGAAAGGGAAATTTAATATGGCTCCGCTTTTCTTTTCAATTCCGACGGCGAAACGCCGTGAGTGCGCTTGAATATCCTGGACATATAATCGGCTGAGGAAAAGCCGGTTTTTGCGGCGATTTCATTAAGCCGCATATCGGTCGAGGTAAGAAGCTTATGTGCCTGTGACAGCCTTACGGCGTTGAGGTAATTCACAAAGGTTTCGCCCATGGCCTTTTTGAAAACCAGGCAAAAATTTGATTTGCTCATATGCGCGTAGCCGCTTATAAAATCCAGGCTTATTTCATGCGCGTAGTTTGCGTTTATGTACGCGACCGCATTGTAAATCGGCGATTCTGCATCCTCGCGCGGCGCAAGCGCGGTCTGATTTTTCGTGATTAAAACGATAAAATCGGTAAACAGAGCAATCGACATTTGCATAAGCCTTTCCGATTTTTGCGATTTGCCGCCGGCATACCTATGTATTTGCTCAAAATAGTTATAAACCGTACCAAGCCGCGCCTCGTCAAGCTCCGTCACGCACGAGTGAAGCGCGCCGAAAAGCTCGTCCGCCTCCGCGCCGCTCATAACATTTGAAAGGGCGAGAGGGGAGAGGTTCAGCAAATACCTTTTAAAATACGGATTTTCCGCGCTCACGGTCATATGCAAAACAAACGGAGTTACCACAAACAGACTGCCGCGGGTCAAAATATGCTCGCTGTCACCCAAGGACAGACATCTCTTGCCGTCGAGCTGTAAATATATCTCATAGCCGTCATGGTAATGCTGTCTCTTCATATTGTTAGGCGTGTCGCATTCTCTCAAAGTAATCTCGACCTGCTTTGTCTTTTGAAACATCGGCTCGCGCACAAAAATCCACTCCTATCGTGATATTTTCTTAAATTATATCACGGCGCATGGTGTTTATCAAGAATAATTTAAGAATATTGTACGTATTTTTATACCCGTCAAGAATTTTATTATTGCCGGCGAAAAATATTTATGCTATAATATTTCAGAAAAACGCAGCATGGGAGGAATTATAATGCAGAGCAAAAACATACCGCTGAATCTCGAGGTGCCGCCGTCGGCAGTGACATATTCGAGCATTGCCGTAATTTGGGATAAGCCGAAAAACAGAGAAAATATTACCGGCTACAGAGTATATATAAACGGCGCATTCACGGCGCAAACCGCCGAGAATGAAACCTTTTACACCGCCGAGGGACTTTCTCCCGACACCGAATACACTGTGTCGGTAACGGCGGTCGAATCGGAAGCCGAATCGGAGGCGGTGACAATTACCGCGAAAACCGCGCCGTCGGGAGCTGTACGTGATGTTACAAAGCCGCCGTACAATGCGGCGGGTGACGGCATAACGCTTGACACCGCGGCAATTCAAACGGCAATAGACGACTGCAATGATAACGATGTCGTTCTCATTCCGGCTGGATATACCTTTCTTACGGGCGCGCTTGATTTAAAGAGCAATATGACGCTTGAGGTAAACGGAACGCTTGTGTCAAGCACAAACGCGGCTGATTTCGAGAGAGCATACGGCGAAAGCGAAAAATACACAGGCGGTAAATGCGAGGGCGCCGTATACACCGAGGAGGCTCCGAAACGCTTGGTGTGGAGCCGTATGGAGGGCTGGGAGATGTACTGCTACAGAAGTCTCATTAACATCGGCAGTCTTGACCGTGAAACCGATTACGGCAAATATACCGGCTATTCCTGCGAAAACGTAAAAATTTGCGGAACCGGCGCGATAACCGGTGGCAGCGCAACGGCGGAATGTCAGTCTATAGCGGGTGATACAACTCTGCTTGCGATAAATGAAATGGCGAATACCGGTGTATTTTATGATTTTGAAGGCTCTCCGACATCGGCTGACTACCTCAAAAGCCGCATAAGGGGCAGGCTGATAACCGTCGCAAACGGCAAAAATATTTATATAAAGGGCGTCACACTCGAAAATTCACCGTCCTGGACGCTTCATATGATTTACAGCAAAGACGTAACCACAAACGGGGTAACATTCAACACAAGCGCGATAAGAAACGGCGACGGCTGGGATCCCGATTCGTCCGAAAACTGCGCTCTGTTCGGCTGCGCCTTTAACACGGGCGACGACTGTGTGGCGATTAAATCCGGCAAAAATCCCGAGGGCAACATCATTAACCGACCGACGAAAAATATCCGAATAATCGGCTGCAAAAGCCGCGGCGGTCTGGGACTCGCAATCGGCAGTGAAATGTCCGGCGGAGTTGAGGGCGTTTACGTGCGCGACTGCGTTATGTCGAATACGCGCTACGGCATTGAGCTTAAAGCAAGCCGCGAGCGCGGCGGATATATACGGGACGCGCATTTTGAGGACTGCACCGTTGACCGCGTGCTGATTCATTCCGTAGATTACAACTCCGACGGCGTCGCGGCGGAAGAGCTGCCTGTTTTCAGCGATATAAGCTTTGAAAATGTGAATATTTTAGGCTATTGCGGCTATACCGATGAATGGCTCGATACCGCCGTACAAGCAGAGGGCTTTGCGGACGGCGACTGCGTTAAAAATATTTCCTTTAAGAATGTCACTGTCGGAACGGAAAAAAATATCGAGCAGACAATATCAATGGAGCATTGCCGCGGTATGACCTTTGAAAATGTGCGGCAATCAAACGGCGAAGAGCCGACATATTCGGCAAGCAACGCCAAATACAGCATAAAAACGTATTAACAAAAACCGGCGCGGATTTTTCCGCGTCGGGTTTTTCTATTCCACCGTTATCACACATTCGCCGCTTTCAATTCCGTCGGATTTTGCGGTGATTTTTATTTCACCCCTACTTCCGTTAAGGCGCACAAGCAGCTGAGCTTTGCCGTTAAACAAGCGTCTTACCGGTACGCGGTCGCGCTCGCGGCTTGACGGATTTCCGTTGCCCGCGCCCAAAAATTCACCCTCGCCCGATATGTAAAAGCGCACCTCATTATCCGCCGTCGGCACCATCAAACCGTCCGCGTCACGCGCGGATATATTGATTATCGCGGTGTCCTCACCCACGGACATAACCGCCTTGTACGGCTCAAGAGAAATGCAATGCGCGGCTCCGGTGGTTTTTACGGTTTCGCGCATAACCTCGCCGCCGTCCTTGTAACCTACAGCCGTCAATTCACCCGGCTCATATATGACGTTTTCCCATGACAGGTATCGGCTCGACTTACGTCTGCCGTAGCTTTTGCCGTTCACAAACAGCTCCGCCTCGTCAAGATTGGAAAATGCGTAAACCACGAGCGCCTCGCCCGCGTCTACGGGATAATTCCAATGCGGAAAAATATGCAGAACGTCCTCGTCCGTCCATTGAGATTTGTAATAGTAATAATTATCCTTAGGAAATCCGCAGTAATCGAATATCCCGAACTGCGAATACACCGCCGGATATACCATCGGCGTCGGCTCGCCGCGGTAGTCCATACCCGTCCAGAGGAATATTCCGCTTAGATAATCACGCTCGGCGAAGTATTCCCATTCCTCCTCCGCAACGTCCCTCTTTACCGCCTTTTTGCCGACTTTGCATTTTTGCTCGTTTTCCTTATCAAAGATATAATATCGTCCCTTGTGTTCGTCCGTACTGCAGCAGCCGCGCGTCCAACTGTTCGCGCTTGCCTCGGTTATAAGAATCGGTTGGCGCGGCATACGCCTATGATAATCGTCCCAAGCGGTTTTGCAGTAATTAAATCCCATAACATCAAGATTTTTCGTAACTCCGACATATCCCTCGGCGGTGTCAAACCGCTCCTTTCCGTTCCAGCAGACAACGGCGGAGGTTATCGGGCGCGTCTTATCAAGGCGGCGCACCTCCATTTTCATTGTAACGGTAGTCCTTTCCGTTTCGGGTCTGTCCTGCGAGAAAATTTCCTCGTTTCCTATACCCCAGATAAATATAGACGGGTGATTTCTGTCGCGCTTAACCATCGAGCGGAGCGCGTCCAAATCCTGCGGCGCACTGCTCATACGGCGCGTTTCGTCCATTACGAGTATTCCGAGCCTGTCGCATACGTCCAAAAGCTGCGGCGACGGCGGATAATGCGCCGAGCGGTACGCGTTCGCGCCCATCGTTTTCATCTGCTCGATACGGTATTCCCACACGCTGTCCGGCACTCCGATGCCCACGCCCGCGTGATCATGGTGACAGCAAAGCCCCTTTATTGTTAAATGCCGACCGTTAAGGAAAAATCCCTTGTCCGCGTCAAAGCGACACTCTCTTATGCCGAAGCTTACGGTGACGGAATCAATAAGCTCACCGCATCGGTACAGCTCTGCCGTAACGCTGTAAAGATACGGCAAATCCACGTCCCAAAGGCTTACGCTCGAAAGCGGAACAGTCTGCTCACATACGGCATTATCCCACGCCCGCGCCGAAACCGCACATTCGTTTGAACCGACAACGGCTCCGCCTCTGTCGGCAATGAGTATTTTTACCGAAAAATCCGCGTCCTCCGTCAGCTTGTTTTCAATTTCCGTTTCTATATGCACATTCGCCGAATTATTTTCAAGGCACACATCGGAATAAACATACATGCCGTTCTCGGCGATATGCGTGGCGCTTTTATATTCCAGCCAAACGTGGCGGTATATTCCGCCTCCCTCGTACCACCAACCCTCACGGCCGTAGGAATCCACGCGCACCGCGACAGTGTTTTCGCCGCCGAAATTCACGAAATCAGTTATGTCATAGCAAGCCTCGGTATAGCCGCTCTCGTGACTGCCGGCAAAGTATTCGTTAAGATACACGGTGCTGTTTCTGTACACACCGTCAAAATGTATGTAAACGCGCTTACCCGCCATATCGGCGGGAATATCGAATTTGCGTCTGTACCACGCAACGCCGCCCTCGAGCGAACCGCCGGCGAAATGGCGGCTGTC
This sequence comes from Bacillota bacterium, assembly GCA_021203665.1. GTDB lineage: Bacteria > Bacillota > Clostridia > UBA1381 > UBA1381 > Hominilimicola. Next base: position 663 of record JAJQAT010000052.1, on the reverse strand, counting down.
GATGCTCTCCATTTCCGGAATTTGGCGCATCTCCTCGGACAACGCGGATTTTTGCGTGTAGTCGCCGTCAATCATAAAATCGTGCGGCAAATCCACATTTTGCCAATATGAATCGTCAAGTCCGACCGCCGCCGCTCCGAAGCTGTACGCGCGCGCCTTTGCGCCGCCCCATCCGTCGGTTGTGCTTTGCGGTTTTAAGTCGCCTCTCATAAACCGCCAGTTTTTATCAAGATTGATTCTTTCCATAAATATGCCCTCCGTGACCGATTTTAATGTAATTATTTTATCAGGAGCTTTTCACTTTGTAAAGTGCGGAAATTCTTATGTTGCCCATTGTTACGCACAATATTCTTAAAAATAAAAGGACTGAGGAAAACTCATTTCCTCAGCCCTTGTGGTGCCGATGACCGGGATCGAACCGGTACGCTCTGTTATGAGCACGGGATTTTAAGTCCCGGGCGTCTGCCAGTTCCGCCACATCGGCAAATCATATCAACATGGGTGATTATATCATACAATGGACCTAAAGTCAAGATTTATTTATGATAATTTGAGATTTACACGGCGTTTAAAAATATAAAAAACACATCACCGCGTTTGCGGTGATGTCAGACTGTAGACAAACCACTATACAAACACCTCACTTCGTGATATAATATAAAT
>JAJQAT010000151.1 GCA_021203665.1 Bacillota bacterium | reverse complement strand
GCCGTAATTAATCCGGCAGTTTTTTTATGGCTTTATTGTGATTTTATCCGTGCGGATATATCATTTTTTTGATTTTCTGTTTAATTGTCAGATACGCGAGCTTTGCCCTTGAGGTCTGCTTTGCAATGTCCGATTTTGCTCTTTCGTTTATCATCTCGGTGAATTTTTGCGCCATCAGGTAATAGACGCGCTTTTTGTAGTGATTTATGCTGTCGTTGAAATCATCGTCCGAGGCGATGTAATCGTTCACGTCGAACAATGTCACATTTTCGCAGCCGTCAAATTCGGCGCGCACCGCCGCGTTGATTTTTTTGTGGTCATCGTGGCGGGTGTCCCACGCGGGCAAAATATTATCCTTATACTCCCGCTCGCAGCCGAGCAGAATTACAAGCCGCGTATCGGGCTTAATATGGTTGTATATAAATTTAAGATTTTCCGCAATCTCTTTCGGAGTAAGTCTGCCCAGAAACTCATACTCAGCCGCGATTTTTTGCAAATCCTCTTTTTTAAAGCTGTAATTTGCGGTGTAAACCTCTTTGTTTATGTATTTGTCCCACATATTCTCGTCGGTCATAGGGTAGAGGTATTCGCCGAAAGCGAAAACGGCGCCGCTCTTTTTGCTGCGGTAAAGTCCCAAATTCGCGTCCGTAAGTATGCTTATGAAAATCATTCCGTATTTATTTTTGTAGATACCCGCGGGAAACATAGCGCTGTCGCAGATGGGCAGAGCGCATAATTCACGCTTTTGAGCATCCGTAATCAAATACGCCTCGACAATTTGCGCGGTATGGTTCATACCCTCAATAGTTACGCCGAGCGAATGCTTTTCGCGGCTGACGTATGTAAATTCGCAGTCGAACATATCCTCGTTTTTTATAAAGGAGAATATCTGATTAAGGTCGCACGGACCCTTCATAAGCACCTTAAAATCGGCGTTTTCTATTCCGCCGAACTCGTTTTCGCCTGCGGCGGTATCTTGGTTAATCCAAGTGACGCGCGGCTCGTTCGCGCCTATTTTCACCGACACATCGCCTACAATTTCAAGCTCCGGAAAGCCGAGATGCTCATATGTGAACTGCTCAAGTCCCATACCGAGGGTGCGGCAGGAGAACAGCAGATGAATGACCTTGTTGTTTTTTACGGCATAAAAGCCGACTATGCCGTATTCGCCGTACTTGTCACGGGCGGTTATGTAGCCGCAGTCGGCGTCCTTATCGGAAAGGAGCGCGTCAAGCTCCTCCTTTGAGGGGCGCAGCTTTGTGAAATTGAGCTGATTCGCGCGCATAATAAGCTCGTGCAGACGCTCGGAATGCTCGGCGCAGTCCGTATGGAAATCCGCATGAATATTGCTTTGGCGCAGAAATTCCTCATTTGAATCCATACCCTGCCTAATTTTATTTTTCTTTTCAAGAACCTTGTAGCTTTCAAGACGGGATAAATTTTCATCGTGCTTGTCAAGCCTTGAAATTTCCTCGTAAATCGAGTCTATTTCGTCGGGCAGAGCCGTCATAATTTCCGGACAATAAAACTTAGCCTCCTCAAGATTAAGCCTGTTGTCGTCGATAAAAAGCGTGTTTGCGGGTCTTAAATTCATATTTGAAATAATATCCTTAACGCGCCGGCCCTTAGGCTGCCAGTTGATTGAGGCAAAGACAAAGTATTTGTCCATATCCCATTCCTTCAGCTTGTCAATGCAAGGCTGCTCGTCGTTTTTTGAGCATATGGAATTTACGATACCCTTTTCGGACGATACTAAAACAAGGCCGCAAGCCCGTGGCACGGGCGCGACCTTTTGTTCTGAAATAGTACCGCTCCAAAAGGTTTCGTCAAGGTCCCAGATAATCAGTTTGATTTTTGACACGTCCATGACCAATTCCCCTTTCATACGGGTTTATTTTAATATAATATCCTCTTTGCTCGGACCGTTTGAAACAATCTTGATGGGAACTTCAAGCTCCTTTTCGACAAATTCGATGTATTTACGGCAGTTTTCGGGCAGATCCTCGTATTTCTTTATACCTCTTATATCGGATTTCCAGCCGGGGAGTACCTTTAAAACAGGCTTTGCTTTGTCGAGCTTTGCCGTTGTCGGGAAGTCCCTTATAACCTCTCCGTCAACCTCGTAACCCACGCATACGGGGATTTCGTCAAGATAGCCGAGAACGTCAAGCACGGTAAACGCAACCTGAGTTGTACCCTGCACGCGGCAGCCGTAACGCGATGCCACGCAGTCGAACCAACCCATACGTCTGGGTCTGCCGGTTGTCGCGCCGAATTCGCCGCCGTCGCCGCCGCGGCGTCTAAGCTCGTCCGCCTCCTCACCGAATATTTCCGAAACAAAAGCACCCGCGCCGACAGCCGATGAGTACGCTTTTACAACGGTTATTATTTCCTTTATTTCATAGGGCGGAATACCCGCGCCCACCGCGCCGTAGCCGGCAAGCGTCGATGACGATGTCGTGAACGGATAAATACCGAAGTCCGGGTCTTTAAGCGAGCCGAGCTGACCCTCAAGAAGAATATTTTTGCCCTCTTTTACCGCGTTGTGTATAAATGTGACCGAATCGATAACATAAGGCTTAATCATTTCGGCGTATTCCATCATAGTGTTAAATAATTCGTCCGCGTCTATAAGAGGCTTGTGGTAAACGTGTTCAAGAAGAAGATTTTTAACCTCAAGAACATTCTTTATTTTTTCCTTAAGTCTTTCCGGCTCGAAAAGCTCCCATACCTGAAAGCCTATCTTTGAAAATTTATCCGAGAAGAACGGAGCTATGCCCGACTTGGTTGAGCCGAATTGACGGTCCGAAAGTCTTTCCTCCTCGTATTGGTCAAAGAGCCTATGGTAGGGAAGAAGTACCTGCGCTCTTTCGGATACGACGATATTCGGCTTTGGAACGCCCTTTGCCGTAACGTCGTTAATTTCCTTTATAAGCTCCGGAATGTCCAGCGCAACGCCGTTTCCTATCATATTTGTGACATTCTTGTTGAATGAGCCCGACGGAAGAAGATGCAGAGCGAATTTTCCGTATTCGTTTATAATAGTGTGACCGGCGTTCGCGCCGCCCTGAAATCTTATAACAATATCGGAATCGGCGGCAAGCATATCCGTTATTTTACCCTTGCCCTCATCGCCCCAATTTGCGCCTACGATTGCTTTTACCATAATTTATCCTCCTATATAAAACCGCTTGCAGCGCGGTTTATTATTCTCCGTTTTTAATAAGTTCGATTTTTGCCGTTTTGCCGGAAATTGTAACGGTGTCCTCCTGCCAGCTCCAGGTGTAGTCGGTGCCTCTGTAAACGCCCGACCATTCGTCCACCTGCGCGCCGTTTGCGTCAAGGCATCGGAATTGAACCACAACGTCCCCGCTTCCCTCCAGGAAGGTGCGTAGCTTGTAGGTTATAACATAATCTCCGTCAGAGTTCTTTTCCCAATCCAATATTTGGAAGTCGCGCATATAATGAGCGGTTCGCTCTATGGTGTCGTCATATTCAATCGGGATTTCGTTATCGCTGTCCTCGGCGGCTTCCTCCGCATCGCCGCTGTTGTCCTCAGCCTCCGCATCGCCGTCCTCGCCGGTAGCCTCCGCTTCGGCGACGTTGGTGCTGATGATTACGGTTTGCGTTTCGCCGTCCCATTCAACGTCCGCGTCAAAGCTTTCCGCAACGGCTCTTGCCGGAACAAGGGTACGGTCGTCAATAATTTGCGGCGGCACGTCGAGCGTGATTTCCTCCGAGTTGACGCTCATAACGGCGCTGCCTATTGCCATTTCAACAACCGTGCTGCCCTTTTCGGCGGTCACCGTTTGCGTGCCGCCGTCCCAGGTGATTTGCGCGCCGAGCGCCTCGAATATCGCGCGCATGGGTACAAGAGTGCGCCCGTCGATAATCTGCGGCGGCACATCAAATTCAAGCTGTGCGCCGTCCAATAATATCTTGATTTCGTCCTCGCAGTGAACAACGGTCAATGATGAAAAAATCATAACCGTCATTAAAGCGGCGGAAAGAATTTTTTTAAATCCGTTCATAATTACCTCCCCGCGCGGATTGCGCGTTGGCTTTTATACGTTAATTTCAACCTCAATTCCGAGCAAATCCTTGTTTTTATCGAGAACAGGGTCAACATAATCATTTAGGAAATCCTCAACCTGCTGCGGAGCGCGTCCGACATAGTTTTCGGGTTTCAAAAGCGAGTTTATTTCCTCCAATGTAAGTCCGAACGCTTCGTCCGCGGCGATAAGCTCCGCAAGGTTGTTTTCCTTGCCCTCAACCTTGACGGTTTTGCCCGCCTCCATTGAGTAAACTCTTATTTTTTCATGTAAATCCTGTCTGTCGCCGCCCTTTTTAACGGCGTCCATCATTATGTTTTCGGTAGCCATAAACGGTATCTCGCGCATAAACTGCTGATAGATTACCTTATCATATACCACAAGTCCGTCAACCACGTTGATGTACAGGCTCAAAATCGCGTCAACCGCAAGGAACGCCTCGGGAATTGAAATTCTCTTGTTCGCGCTGTCGTCAAGGGTTCTTTCAAACCACTGCGTTGACGCTGTGATTGCCGGATTTAAAGCGTCCACGATAACATATCTCGCAAGCGAGCCGATTCTCTCCGAACGCATCGGATTTCTCTTGTACGCCATTGCCGAAGAGCCTATCTGCGACTTTTCAAACGGCTCCTCTATTTGCTTTAAATGCTGCAGCAGGCGTATGTCGTTTGAGAATTTGTACGCGCTCTGCGCGATAAGGCTGAGCGTATTTAACATCTGTGAATCGAGCTTTCTCGGATATGTCTGCCCGCTCACGGGGAAGGACTCCGAGTAACCTATTTTTTCGGCTATTTTCTTGTCAAGCTGCTTGCATTTTTCGTGGTCGCCCTCGAACAATTCAAGGAAGCTCGCCTGTGTACCCGTTGTACCCTTGCAGCCTAAAAGCTTTGCCTTTGAAAGCTGAAAATCAACGTCCTCAAGGTCCATAAGCAAATCCTCAAGCCAAAGCGTGGCTCTCTTGCCGACGGTCGTCGGCTGAGCGGGCTGGAAATGCGTGAACGCGAGCGTCGGAAGATCCTTGTATTCCTTTGCGAACTTCGCAAGCTCGCCTATGAGGCATACAAGCTTTTTCTTGACAAGCCGCATTGCCTCGGTCATTATTATAATATCCGTGTTGTCGCCGACATAGCAGCTTGTCGCGCCCAGGTGAATGATTGGCTTTGCGTCGGGGCACTGCACACCGTAGGCGTACACGTGCGACATTACGTCGTGGCGCACCTCTTTTTCGCGCGCCTTTGCCGTGTCGTAGTTTATATCGTAAATATGCTCCTTCATTTGAGCAATCTGTTTATCGGTGATGTCAAGTCCAAGCTCCTGCTCGCTCTCGGCAAGGGCAATCCACAGCTTTCTCCAGGTCGAAAACTTTTTGTCGGGAGAAAAGATGTACTGCATTTCCTTTGACGCGTAACGGGAGTTTAAGGGACTTTCATAAGTATCTGTAGCCATAAATCTCCTCCAAATTACAGTCCGAGTCTTTTAAACACTTCCGCATACGCCTCTTCAACATTGCCCATGTCGCGGCGGAAACGGTCCTTGTCGAGCTTTTCATGCGTTGTCGCGTCCCAAAGACGGCAGGTGTCGGGTGAAATCTCATCGGCAAGGATAATCTGACCGTCGGGGGTTCTGCCGAATTCAATCTTGAAATCGACAAGCTCTATATTGATACTTTCAAAATATGCTTTCAGAACATCATTTACTTTAAATGTAAGGTCGGCGATTGTGTCAAGATCCTCTTTCGATGCCGCACCGATTGCTATAATCTGATAATCGTTTATCATCGGGTCGCCCAGGTCGTCGTCCTTTAAGCAGTATTCAAGGGTTGTGCAGTTGAGCTTTTTGCCCTCCTCAACGCCGAAACGCTTTGAAAAGCTGCCCGCCGCGATGTTTCTGATGATTACTTCAAGAGGAACAATTTCAACTCTTTTAACCACGGTTTCTCTGTCTGAAATTTCCTCGACAAAGTGCGTGGGGATACCGTTCTTTTCCATTATCTGCATAAGGAAATTTGACATCTTGTTGTTTACAATGCCCTTACCCGAAATCTGACCCTTTTTCAGTCCGTTGAAAGCGGTCGCGTCGTCCTTGTAGTCAACAATGTAAAGATTTTCGTCGTCAGTCTTGAAAACCTTCTTTGCCTTTCCCTCGTAAAGCTGTTCCAGTTTTTTCATATTTATCAGTTCCTTTCCATGTACACATAGTTTTACAACTATATATTATATTATAAACTATTGACAAAATCAAGACAAAAGAAAAAATATGTTGTAATTTGTGAAATGTGAATAATTTCCGCCCGCCGCCAATCCACCTCGTAGGGGTCTGTTCGACTTTGCTATGCAAAGCCGAAGACCTCGACGACCCGCATTTGCCGCAGCTCTAAAATTGCCTGTTATAACAG
>JAJQAT010000016.1:6762-32031 GCA_021203665.1 Bacillota bacterium | reverse complement strand
ATTGGTCAAAAAGCCAATCTCCTTTTTATTTATAAAATATTTAAAAAAGTATTGACAAATGGAAAAATTGTGCTATAATATAAACCATAGTAATTCTATAGGAAATGTAGAAAAAAGAGGTGAATGTTATGTTTAGGACGTATTTAAAGGAAACGGGAAACGGACGAATGTGCCGATGTCAAAACGGATAATATACATAAATAAAACAGATAAAGAAAGAGGTAATAATTATGTCAAATAAAAATTGGAGATTCGAAACAAAACAGCTTCATGTGGGACAGGAACAGCCGGACGCGGTTACGGACGCGAGAGCCGTTCCGATTTACGCGTCATCATCGTACGTGTTCCACAATTCACAGCACGCCGCCGACAGATTCGCGCTTAAGGACGCGGGCAATATATACGGCAGACTGACAAACCCCACGCAGGATATATTCGAGCAGAGAATAGCGGCTCTTGAGGGCGGCGTTGCGGCGCTTGCCACGGCGTCGGGCGCGGCGGCAATCACATATACATTCCAGGCGCTTGCAAAAGCGGGCGATCACATTGTAGCGTCAAAGACGATTTACGGCGGCACATACAATCTGCTTGAGCATACGCTGCCGGAATACGGCATTGCGACGACTTTCGTTGACCCCGATGTTGAGGGCGCATTCGAGGCGGCTATACAAGATAACACAAAGGCGATATTTATTGAAACATTGGGCAATCCCCATTCAAACCTTATAGATATTGAGGAGGTCGCGAAAATAGCTCACGCGCATAAAATCCCGCTTGTGATTGACTCGACCTTCGCCACGCCGTATCTTATAAGACCGATTGAATACGGCGCGGATATAGTGGTGCACAGCGCGACAAAGTTCATCGGCGGACACGGTACGGCAATCGGCGGCGTAATCGTTGACAGCGGAAGCTTTGATTGGGAATCGTCCGGCAAGTTCCCGCACCTTGTTGAGCCGAATCCGTCATATCACGGCGTAAGCTTTACAAAGGCTGTGGGCGCGGCGGCATTTGTAACGTATATCAGAGCGATTTTGCTGCGCGACACCGGCGCTACTCTTTCGCCGTTCCACGCGTTCCTGTTCCTGCAAGGACTTGAAACGCTTTCGCTCAGAGTGGAGCGTCACGTTGAAAACGCGCTTAAAATAGTCGAGTATCTCAATAATCACCCTCAGGTTGAGGCGGTGCATCATCCGTCACTGCCGTCGGAGCCGAGCCATAAGCTGTATGATAAGTATTTGCCCAACGGCGGCGGCAGTATATTTACCTTTGAAATAAAGGGCGACGCAGCTAAGGCGCAGAGGTTTATCGATAACCTTGAGATATTCTCGCTGCTCGCGAATGTCGCGGACGTCAAATCGCTTGTTATACACCCCGCGACCACCACGCATTCGCAGTGCAATGAGCGGGAGCTTGCGGAGCAGGGCATAAAGCCGAACACAATAAGACTTTCAATAGGCACGGAAAATATAAACGACCTTATCGCCGCTTTGGACGGCGCATTTGACAAGGTGAAATAAAAGGTATAAAATAAATATAGGCTGTGATTAAGTGTATATTATTCAGCAGAAAGAAGGATTAAAAATGTCTAAGGTTTATCAAACAATAACAGACCTTATCGGCGGAACGCCGATTATGGAGCTTGTGAATTATGAAAAGGAAAACGCTCTTGAGGCGACCGTGCTTGCAAAGCTCGAATACTTCAATCCCGCCGGTTCGGTTAAGGACAGAATAGCCAAGGCTATGGTGGACGAGGCGGAAAAGCAGGGTAAGCTTAAGCCGGATTCGGTTATCATAGAGCCGACCTCCGGCAACACGGGTATAGGTCTCGCGTCCGTGGCGGCGGCGCGCGGATATAAGATAATCATAACGATGCCGGAAACCATGAGCGTGGAAAGACGAAATCTTTTAAAGGCTTACGGCGCGGAGCTTGTGCTTACCGACGGCGCAAAGGGTATGAAGGGCGCGATTGAAAAGGCGCAGGAGCTTGCGGACGGCATAGAAAACAGCTTTATTCCGAGCCAGTTTACAAATCCGGCGAATCCGGCGTACCACAAGGCAACAACGGGTCCGGAAATATGGAACGATACCGACGGCAAGGTTGATATATTTGTCGCGGGTGTGGGAACCGGCGGAACGGTGTCGGGCGTCGGAGAGTATCTGAAGGAGAAGAATCCCGATGTAAAGGTAGTCGCGGTAGAACCGGCATCATCGCCGGTGCTGTCCGAGGGCAAAGCCGGACCGCATAAAATACAGGGTATAGGCGCGGGATTTGTACCCGAAACGCTTAACACGGACATATATGACGAAATTATAAAGGTGGAAAACGAGGACGCGTTTAAAACGGGCAGAGCCATAGCGCATACGGAGGGTGTTCTTGTCGGAATATCGTCCGGCGCGGCGCTGTGGGCGGCAACGGAATTGGCTAAGCGTCCCGAAAATAAGGGAAAGATAATAGTAGCACTGCTTCCGGATACAGGCGAGAGATATTTGTCAACACCTATGTTTTCCGAGTGATAAATAAAAGATGCCGCATTCGGCATCTTTTTTTTGCGGGATAAATCATAGTATAATGCAAAACAGGTGGCGCAAACGGGGAAAATATGATATAATACTCTCTAAGGAAGTGATTTGATGAAAAAGAGAATATTTTTATTTATTTTTGCGGCGGTTATGGTTATGTGCTCCTGCGCTTACGGGTTTTCGGACGTGGGAGAGGAAAGCTGGTATTATGAAAACGTCACGGAAATGACGGATTACGGCTATTTAAGCGGGTACGAGGACCGCACATTCCGCCCGTCGGGTATTATTACCAAAGCGGAGCTTGTCAGCGTGGTCGGCAGGGTATACGGGCTTAGCGAGCAGAGCGGCTCGAGCGGTCACTGGGCGGACGGCATGATGAGCGCCGCGCTTAACGGCGGCTGGTACGACTGGGACGAGATACCGCCCACGGGTGAAACCTATGACGAGCCGATAACGCGTCAGCTGGCGGTTAAGATAGTGATGAACGCGTTTCTCCCCGATGAGCGCGGCGACTATAATCAGGTTTACGGTGCGGTCAATGATTTTTCTCAGCTTGACGGACGCTATTATGACAGCGTTATCGCCGCTTATTCTTGCGGTGTAATTTACGGCGATGAAAACGGCAATATAAACCCCAAGGATTCGATTACGCGCGCCGAGGCGTGCGCCGTAATAATGCGCGCGGCAAAGCTTCGCGGAGATTTGTCCGCGTACGAGCCGACCGCGACAGCCGCGCCTGAGGAAACGAGCGCCGCCGAGCCTGTTACGGCGAGAACGGGCGGCGTAAGCGAAAACGGCCGGCTCCATGTCGAGGGTACACAGCTTGTGAACGAAAACGGCGAAGCGGTTGTTCTTCACGGAATGTCAAGCCACGGATTGCAGTGGTTCGGGAATTTCGCGACAGAAAACGCGATTTCCGCGACGGCGGATTACGGCGCCAATTTGTTCCGATGCGCCATGTATACCGCCGAGGGCGGGTACATCAGCGACAAAAGCGTTAAGGAAAAGCTCATCGAGGCGGTGGACAGCGCGATAAGGCAGGATATGTATGTAATAATCGACTGGCATATTTTATCCGACGGCGACCCGCTCACATATGCCGACGAGGCGGCGGAGTTTTTCGCGGAGATGTCGCAGAGGTACGCGGATAATCCCGCGGTGCTGTATGAAATATGCAACGAGCCGAACGGCAATATAACCTGGAACGACAATGTAAAGCCGTACGCGGAAAGAATTATTTCCGTGATACGCGAAAACAGCGACGGCATTATATTGGTGGGAAGTCCCACATGGAGTCAGGATTTGCACGAGGCGGCTAAAAATCCGCTGAGCGGCGATAATATAATGTACACCTGCCATTTCTACGCGGGAACTCATACGGATTGGCTCAGACAGCGCATTGCGGACTGCGGACTGCCCGTGTTTGTGTCCGAATGGGGAACAAGCGCCGCCGACGGAAACGGAGGAGTGTATCTTGACGAGGCGCAGAAGTGGATTGATTTTATGAACGAGTACGGAATAAGCTGGGCAAACTGGTCGCTGTGCGATAAGGACGAGAGCAGTGCCGCGCTCATTAGCGGAGCGAACGCGGAGGACGGCATAAGCGAAAGCGAGCTTAGCGAAAGCGGAAAATTTGTTTTTAATAATTTTTAATGTTTGAATTTCGCCTAAGGGTGGTATATATAAAATGAAACTTTTTTGCCCGTTATTGCAGCGAAGGGGGTGCGTGTTATGAAAACAGTTATAACCATAGCGAGAAGCTACGGCAGCGGCGGCAAGGAAATCGGAAAGGCTTTGGCAAAGGCTCTCGGCATAAAATATTACGGACGCGAGATTTTCGAGATTTCGCAGGGCGATGAAAGCGAGCTGTATTCCGGTGACGATGAGAGTATACACAAGTCCTCGTCGTTTGAGGAGGCGGATGAGCTTTTCAAGCGTCAGTCGGCTACGATAAAGGAAATTGCCGAAAGAGAAGGCTGCGTAATTGTGGGCAGATGCGCCGATTATGTCCTTCGCGATACGGATAATGTGGTAAGGATATACCTTTACGCTCCGCTGCGCGACTGTATGCGCCGCGTGATACGCCTGTACGAGCTGAATCCCGAGGACGCGAAAAGCCTTATTCGTTCAATGAATAAAACAAGGGGCGATTATTATTTCCATAACACGGGCAAGGTCTGGTCCGACCCCGTTCACTACGATTTGTGCCTTAACACGGCGGGACTCGATACGGAGCATTGTATTGAGATTATAAAAAATTATATTGACGTTAGGTTTAAAAGCTTTGAATAGACCTCCTTGAAAACCGCCGCTGTGGATTTCACAGCGGCGGATTTGCAGGACTCTCGATTGTCAGTCGGCGGATATATTGGAATACGGGGAGGAAGAGCGGTGATTAAATATATTAAGAAAGCGGCGTCGTGGACAGCTATGGGATTGGGCGGAGCCGTAATGTTTATCGCGGCGCTTTTGGCGGTGCTTTTCGTTATGTTTGTAGGTGCTAGGGGTATTTGTGTTATAATCGATTGTGATAACTACGGAGTGCAGACAAGCCTTTGGGGATGTGACGATAATGTATATTACACAGAAGGCGGATGGGGAGATTTTACCGACTACGGAGAATATTATTTTAATGAAAAATCAATAAAAAATTTGAAAACAATAAATATTATTCCGTTGTGACCGAAGATGATATTTCCGTCTTGAACGGCTATTTTTCGTGGTTTGAAGACGCTTTGCGTAATGTTGATTTTGAGGATGAATACACCTTTGACAAAAGCGCGCAGATTAATGCCGGCGATTATTATTATATATATACCAAATACAGCGACAATCCGTACAGCAACTTCGATGTATATTACGTAGATACAGACAGCAACACGCTGTATTTCATACATATCAATATATAAAGCCTCCGACAGAAAATCGGAGGCTTTATATTAAACATTGCTGTGCTGATGCTTGGGGACCTTATCCTTAAACAGAATATTAATGCACCACAAGCCGGCAAGTCCCACGACAATATAGATAATTCTGCTTATAATTGACGTCTGACCGCCGAAAATCGCCGCCACAAGGTCAAACTTAAAAAGTCCGACAAGCAGCCAATTTACAGCGCCTATTATCGTTATTACCAAAGAAGTGTTATTCATAAATTTCTCTCCTTACATAATATATTAGTGTGTTTTTAGTGTCAGCGGTTTACAATTTTTTAAACGTGGTAATATTTTCAAATAACGAGCAATATACTAAAAGGGGTGAGATAATGGGGAGAAAAGCTATGATGTATTTTGCGGCGGTTCTTATAATAGCGGTGACGGCGTTTGCGTTCGCGGTGTTTGCGAGTGACGGCGCGGACGCGGAAAACGCGGAATTTTTGCGCGGCTACGGCTGGGAGGTAAGCGAAAAAGCCGTTGAAAAGGCGGAGGTTATAATACCCGACCCGTTCGACCTTGTTTACGAGAGCTATAACAAAATCCAGCTCGACGCGGGACTTGACCTGCGCCCGTATATGGGTATGCGCGGAATGAGATATACGTACATAGTGGAAAATTATCCCAAGGACGTCGGCGAGGACGTCCGCGCCAATGTAATATGTATAAACGGCGAGCCGGTGGGCGGCGACATTATGACTGTCAGCATTAACGGCTTTATGCATTCGCTGAATTTTGAGGACGCTTTAACAGATTGCTGACAATTTATACATGAAAATATGCACAAATTTTTCATTAAAATTTCTACAAATTTGTAGAAATTTTAATGAAATTTTTTTACAAAAAAACTTGCCAAACGGCATAAAATCGTGTATAATGGGTATGTTGTGACTTGTGCGCGTGCCGCGCATATAGGTACTGACAAGCGATGATGCGGGAGGTTGCGGCTGAAAAAAGCCGGTTTTTCCGCGGAGTGAGTCCGATTCAAGAAACCGGGCGGCAGTCAATGTATATCTGTGTTTAACCGCGGCGTTTTGCGCGGCGGACGGGACAGGTATGCGGCGAATTTGGCTAACTTTGCCCGAACCTGGTAAATTCACGTTCGGGTTTTTTCTTAAGGGTGGTGCGAAACACCCGGCAGTGTGTGCCAATTCTTTAAGAGCTGTCGTGCAGATTACAACAAAATAAAATTTCAAGGAGGGAAAAGTATGGCAGCAAACCAAAAAATCAGAATCAAGCTTAAGGCTTATGACCACGTTATACTTGATCAAAGTGCCGAAAAGATTGTTGAGATTGCAAAGAGAACGGGCGCTAAGGTATCCGGTCCCATTCCTCTTCCTACAGAAAAGGAAATCATCACAATCCTGAGAGCGGTTCATAAGTATAAGGATTCTCGTGAGCAGTTCGAGAGAAGAACTCACAAAAGATTGATTGATATAGTTGTTCCGGGCGCCAAGACGATGGAATCGCTAATCAAAATCGATCTTCCCGCTGGCGTTGAAATAGACGTAATCCAAAAGTAAGGAAGATCAACCATAAATGCAGTAGCCCAAAGGCTATGATGCAGGTCAAGTTTCCGTCGGCTTTTGCGGAAACCAATAACTGATAAGGAGGAAAAATCATGGAAAAAGCAATTTTAGGTACAAAGATTGGTATGACTCAAATCTTTGGCGAAGGCGGCGTAGTTATTCCGGTAACGGTTGTTATGGCGGGTCCTTGTGTTGTCACACAGAAAAAGACCGTTGAAACAGACGGCTACGAGGCTGTACAGGTTGGCTTTGGCGATGTAAAGGAAAAGCATCTCAATAAGCCGCAGTTGGGTCACTTTAAAAAGGCAGACACTGCAAACAAAAAGTATGTCAGAGAGTTCAGATTGGACGATTGCTCCGCTTTGAACGTAGGCGACGAGATAAAGTCTGACATTTTCGCAGCCGGAGATAAGGTTGACGTTACAGGCACTTCCAAGGGTAAAGGCTTTGCCGGCCCTATGAAGCACGGTCTTCACAGAGGTCCTATGACTCACGGCTCAAAGAGCAAGAGAGTTTCCGGTTCAATGGGTATGTGCTCAAACCCGGGACGTGTGTTCAAGGGTAAGGTACTTCCGGGACACATGGGTGTTCAAAAGGTTACAGTCCAGAATCTTGAGGTTGTCAAAATAGACGCTGAGCAGAATTTGATTCTTGTTAAGGGTGCAATCCCCGGAGCAAAGGGCGGACTTGTTACAATCAGAAACAGCGTAAAGGCATAATCGAGGTTATTGGAAAGGAGGAAATATAATGGCTACAGTGGCTTTATATAACATGGAAGGCGCAAAGACCGGCTCAATGGAAGTTTCGGACGCTGTCTTTGCCGCTGAAGTGAATAAAACAGTTTTGCACCAGGTAGTTGTAAACTATCTTGCAAACCAAAGACAAGGCACGCAGTCCACAAAGACGCGCACGGAAGTACGCGGCGGCGGCATTAAGCCTTGGAGACAAAAGGGTACGGGCCGTGCAAGACAGGGCAGTATCCGCGCTCCGCAGTGGACAGGCGGCGGCGTAGCGCTCGGACCCAAGCCGAGAAGCTACAGATACAGCATTAACAAAAAGGTTAAGAGAATCGCTCTTAAGAGCGCTCTTTCGGCTAAATACGCGGATTACAAGGTATTCGTTATAGACGAGCTTAAGCTTGACGAAATCAAGACAGCTAAGATTGCCGCTCTTCTAAAGGGACTTGAGCTAAGCTCAAAGGCTCTTATAGTTACGGCGGACGCGGATCCCGTAATTTACAAATCGGCAAGAAACATCAAGGGTGTGACTCCGACTCATGTCGGCACGCTTAACACATACGACGTTCTTAATCACGATGCGTTCATCATCTCAAAGGACGCCGTAGCGAAAATTGAGGAGGTGCTTGCATAATGAATTCATACGATATTCTTAAAAGACCAATCATCTCTGAGCGCAGTATGACAACAATTTTGGACAGAGAGGGCAACGAAATAAAGAAGTATACCTTTGAAGTGCCAAAGACTGCAAACAAGGTTGAGATAAAGAAGGCTGTTGAAGAAGTGTTCGGCGTAAAGG
The DNA here is from genome assembly GCA_021203665.1 of Bacillota bacterium. GTDB lineage: Bacteria > Bacillota > Clostridia > UBA1381 > UBA1381 > Hominilimicola. Next base: position 23,510 of record JAJQAT010000016.1, on the reverse strand, counting down.
TTGCTAAGGTAAACACAATGAACGTTCTCGGCAAGGTTAAGAGAATGGGCAGATATGAGGGCAGACGCGCCTCGTGGAAAAAGGCTATCGTTACTCTTACGGACGACAGCAAGACTATCGAATTTTTCGAGATTTAATCGGTATTAATTTATAGATAAGGAGAGTAAAGGATAATGGCTATAAAAAAGTATAATCCTACTTCGCCTGCCAGAAGATTTATGACGGTTTCGGACTTTGCCGAAATCACAAAGAAGACTCCCGAGCGTTCGCTTCTTGCCAAGAAGGATAAGAACGCCGGAAGAAATTCGTACGGCAGAATTACCGTTCGTCACAGAGGCGGCGGCAACAGAAGAAAGTATAGAATTATAGACTTTAAGAGAAATAAAGACGGTATGCCGGCAACTGTTATCGGTATCGAGTACGACCCGAACAGAAGCGCGAACATCGCTCTTATTCAGTATGAAGACGGCGAAAAGGCATATATCATAGCTCCGCTCGGTCTTACCGACGGCGACGTTGTCGTATCGGGCGAAGGCGCGGACATCAAGCCGGGCAATGCGTTGTTTATAAAGGATATTCCCGTCGGTACTCTTATTCATAATATTGAATTGTACCCGGGTAAGGGCGCTCAGCTTGTAAGAAGCGCCGGCAACAGCGCTCAGCTTATGGCTAAGGAAGGCAAATACGCACAGGTAAGACTTCCGTCGGGCGAGGTAAGAATGGTAAGACTTGACTGCAAGGCTACAATCGGTATCGTAGGCAACCAGCAGCATGAGAATATTTCTATCGGTAAAGCCGGCAGAAAGCGTCACATGGGTTGGAGACCGACAGTCCGCGGTGTTGTTATGAACCCGAACGACCACCCGCACGGCGGTGGTGAAGGTAAGTCGCCGATAGGACGTCCCGCACCGGTAACTCCTTGGGGTAAGCCGGCTCTCGGTCTTAAGACAAGAAAGACTAAGAACAGAACTGATAAGTTCATCGTAAAGAGAAGAAACGCTAAATAATTGAGATAGATTGAAAGGAGGAAGATTTAATGGGCAGATCACTTAAAAAGGGACCTTTCGTTGAAGAGCGTCTTATGAAGAGAATCGATGCAATGAACGCCGCAAACGAGAAGAAGGTCGTAAAGACATGGTCAAGAGCTTCCACAATTTTCCCTGAAATGGTTGGACACACAATCGCGGTTCATGACGGCAGAAAGCACGTCCCCGTATTTATAAGCGAGGATATGGTTGGTCATAGACTTGGCGAGTTCGCTCCCACAAGAACCTATAGGGGTCACGCGGGAGCAAAGACAAGCAAGTAATTCCGCTTTTAACCGCTCCGGTTTTTCCGCCACGCGCAGTTATGCCGCGTGCGGCGGCGAAAATACGGCGGAGAGACGAAATTATTACGTTTGTCTCGGAAAATCACTGAGATATACAAAGGGATTTTAATCCCGTTACGAATATTGCAAAAGGAGGAATCCAAATGGAAGCACGTGCAGTGTTAAGATATGCTCGCATCTCGCCGAGAAAGGTGAAGATTGTGCTTGATCTTATAAGAAACAAGCCTGCTAATGTTGCGATGGGTATTCTTAATAATACGCCGAAGGCAGCAAGCGAGTATTTGAAAAAGCTTCTCGCGTCGGCTGTTGCAAACGCGGAGAACAATCATGATATGGATAAGAATAAATTATACGTTGCGGAATGTTATGCAACACAAGGTCCTACTTTAAAGAGAATTCAACCTCATGCTCAGGGCAGAGCGTTCAAGATTTTAAAGAGAACCAGCCATATCACTTTAGTATTAAAGGAAATGGAAAACTAATCGAAAAGGAGGTTCACTCATGGGACAAAAGGTAAACCCGCATGGACTTAGAGTCGGTGTTATCAAAGACTGGGATTCAAAATGGATTGCCGGTAAGAAGGATTTCGGAGACCAGTTGGTTGAAGATTACAATATAAGAAAGTTCGTTAAAAAGGCTTGCTATGACGCAGGCGTTGCGAAGATTGGCATAGAGAGAAAGCAAAACAGGGTTTTCATCACTATCCATGCCGCTAAGCCGGGCATCATCATAGGCAGAGGCGGAGCCGAAATTGATAAGCTTAAGGCACAGATTGAAAAGCTTACTTCAAAGACGGTAAACGTAAACATTATGGAGGTTAAAACTCCCGATACAAACGCTCAGCTTGTTGCCGAGAACATAGCCGCTCAGCTTGAGAGAAGAATTTCTTTCAGACGCGCTATGAAGCAGGTTATGGGCAGAGCAATGCGTCTTGGCGTTAAGGGTATCAAGACGGCGGTTGCGGGCCGTGTAGGCGGCGCTGAAATCGCGAGAACAGAGCAGTATCACGAGGGAACAATTCCTCTTCAGACCTTGAGAGCGGATATTGACTACGGCTTTGCCGAGGCTCATACAACATACGGTATCCTGGGTGTAAAGGTTTGGATATACAAGGGCGAAATTCTTAACGTCGCTGACGGAAGAAGAAAGGAAGCTGCCGCACAGGCTGCCGACAACAACAGACGCGGCGAGAGAAGACGCGGCGACAGAAGACCGAAAGGGGGCAGACAGTAATGTTGTTACCAAAAAGAGTTAAATACAGAAGAGTTATGCGCGGCAGAATGAAGGGTAAGGCAACACGCGGTAACGTTGTATCAAACGGCGAGTATGGTTTGCAAGCATTGGAGCCTGCTTGGATAACTTCAAGACAGATTGAGGCGGCACGTATCGCTATGACAAGATATACAAAGCGCGGCGGTCAGGTTTGGATAAAGATATTCCCCGACAAGCCCGTAACAAGAAAGCCTGCCGAAACCCGAATGGGTAGTGGTAAGGGCGCTCCCGAATACTGGGTATCAGTAGTAAAGCCCGGCAGAGTATTGTTCGAGATGGCGGGCGTCAGCGAGGAAGTGGCAAGAGAGGCTATGCGTCTTGCTATGCACAAGCTTCCGATTAAGTGTAAGTTTGTGACACGTCAAGCAGAGGATGGTGAATAAGAATGAAAGTAAATGAGCTAAGAGATTTATCTACGGCTGAATTGGAGGAAAAGCTTGCGGAAAGCAAGCAGGAGCTTTTCAACCTTAGATTTCAACACGCTATTAACCAATTAGAGAATCCGAAGAGAATTGGTGATGTAAAAAAGACTATCGCTCGTATTTTAACCATCATTCATGAAAGAGAACTGCAAGGCAGTGCGATGTAATTAAGAGCAGATAGAGGTTTAATAAGAAACGTGCGGAAGGAGGCACTTATCTGTGGAAGAAAGAAACAGCCGTAAGGTTAAAATCGGCAAAGTAATCAGCAATAAGATGGACAAAACAATCGTTGTTGCCATCGAGGAGAATAAAAAGCATCCGCTTTATGGCAAGATTGTAAAGAACACTTACAAGCTAAAGGCGCATGATGAAGAAAATACCTGTTCCATCGGCGATAAGGTAAAGGTTATGGAAACAAGACCTTTGTCAAAGGACAAGAGATGGAGATTGGTTGAAATAGTAGAAAAAGTTAAGTAATATAGCGTTCCCGGAAGGAGGAAGTTTTAATGATTCAACAACAAACACTTTTAAAAGTGGCTGATAATACCGGCGCTAAGGAAGTTATGTGTATTCGCGTAATGGGCGGCAGTAAGAAAAGATATGCGGCTGTTGGCGACGAAATCATTTGCAGTGTCAAAAAGGCAACACCGGGCGGCGTTGTAAAAAAAGGTGACGTTGTGAAGGCTGTTGTAGTCAGAACAGTTAAAGAGTCAAAGCGCGCCGACGGTTCATATATCAGATTTGATGAGAACGCGGCGGTTATCGTAAGAGATGACAAAAACCCGAGAGGTACTCGTATCTTCGGCCCTGTCGCAAGAGAGCTTAGAGATAAAGAGTACATGAAGATACTATCATTGGCTCCGGAAGTTCTTTAATTAAGGAGGATAATAGTTACAATGAAAAAGATGCATGTTAAAAGAGGCGACACCGTAAAGGTTATCGCCGGTAAGGATAAGGGCAAAGAGGGCAAGATTATCACCGCGCTGCCTGCCGAGGGCAAGGTTATCGTTGAGGGTGTCGCTGTGGCACAGAGACATCAGAAGGCAAGAATGCAGGGTCAGGAAAGCGGCATAATCCACAAGGAAATGCCCATCGACGTTTCAAACGTAATGAGAGTTTGCTCAAAGTGCGGTAAGGCGGCAAGAACCGGCGTCAGAGTTCTTGAGGACGGTTCAAAAATGAGATACTGCAAAAAGTGTAATTCAGAGTTTAACGATTAATTTTCGAGAGGAGGAAGATTCTGACAATGAGTAGAATGCAAGATAAATATAATAAAGAAGTTGCTCCGGCTCTTATGGAGAAGTTCAGCTATAAAAGCACTATGCAAATCCCCAAGCTCGACAAAATCGTTATAAATATCGGTATGGGTGAAGCTAAAGACAACCCGAAGGCAATCGAGGCTGCTTGCGGGGATTTGGCTGCTATAACAGGTCAGAAGCCTATTATAACAAAGGCTAAAAAGTCAGTGGCTAACTTCAAGTTAAGAGAAGGAATGAATATCGGCTGTAAGGTAACCTTGAGAAGCGACAAGATGTATGAATTCCTGGACAGATTCTTTAATGTGGCGCTTCCGCGCGTAAGAGACTTCAGAGGTATTAACCCGAACGGCTTTGACGGCAGAGGCAACTACAGCGTAGGCATAAAGGAACAGCTTATATTCCCTGAGATTGACTATGATAAGATTGACAAAATCAGAGGTATGGACATTAACATCGTCACTACCGCAAAGACAGACGAAGAAGCCCGCGAGCTTTTAAAGATGATGGGCGCTCCGTTCCGTTCATAGTTTATAAGGAGGAAACAAATCATGGCAAGAAAAGCAATGGTTATAAAACAGCAAAAGGCACCAAAGTATTCAACACAAGCTTATACAAGATGTAAGATTTGCGGCAGACCGCACGCTTACCTCAGAAAGTTTGGTATTTGCCGTATATGCTTCAGAGAATTGGCTTATAAGGGTCAGATTCCCGGAGTAAGAAAAGCAAGCTGGTAAAATTGAATGCGTCTCAGAACTGACGGGACTATTTGATTTATAGGTAGAAGATAGAGTACGAATTCTTTACGGATTTCGGAAGGAGGTAAAATAAATGCAAATAACTGATCCAATCGCAGATTTGCTTACAAGAATCAGAAATGCAAGCTCATCAAAGCATGAGACAGTCGATGTTCCTGCTTCAAATATGAAAAAGGCTATAGTTGAAATCCTTAATAACGAGGGTTATATAAAGGGCTACCAAGTAATCGAGGACGGCAAGCAGGACGTTATCAGAATTACTTTAAAGTACGGACCCAACAAGGAAAGAGTTATCAGCGGTCTAAAGAGAGTATCAAAGCCGGGTCTCAGATTTTATGCCGGAGTTGACGAGCTGCCGAGAGTTCTTAAGGGTCTCGGAATAGCAATCGTTTCAACATCAAAGGGCATAATGACCGACAAAGAGGCAAGAAAGCAGAATGTCGGCGGCGAGGTTCTCGCGTTCGTATGGTAAAAGCCATCGGCAAAATTGCCGGCAATTAGGACAATCAACGTATTGTCAAATAATAAATAACTGAAAACCTGTACGGCAGTGCCGTCAGAGTAAATTTAAGTTAAGGAGGAAAAAATCCTATGTCAAGAATAGGTAGATTACCGATCACTGTTCCCGCCGGAGTAGAGGTAAAGATCAGTGACACAAATGAAATCACAGTAAAAGGTAAAAACGGAACACTTTCAAGACAGCTTCATCCGGACATGATAGTAAAGCTATCGGACGGAGTTATCACTGTTGAGCGTCCGTCTGAGGATAAGATGCACAAATCGCTGCACGGTCTTACAAGAACACTTGTAAACAACATGGTTGTAGGCGTTACGGAAGGTTTTACAAAGGAGCTTGAAATCAACGGCGTTGGTTACAGAGCCGCGATGCAGGGCAAAACGCTTAATTTGAGCCTTGGTTACTCACATCCTGTTTTGTACGAAGCAAAAGAGGGCGTTACAATCGAGGTACCCGCACCGAATAAAATCATCGTAAAGGGCGCCAACAAGGAAGACGTTGGAGCTACTGCCGCAAAGATCAGAGAATTCAGACAGCCTGAGCCGTATAAGGGCAAGGGTATCAAGTACGCTGATGAGCATATCAGACGTAAAGAGGGCAAAACAGGAGCTAAAAAGAAATAATTGAAAGGAGTGTTCTTAAATGATTAAAAAGGTAGATACAAAAGCGGCAAGAATTCGTCGTCATCAGAGAGTTAGAAAGAACATCTCCGGCACGGCGGAGAGACCTCGTCTGAACGTATTCAGAAGTGCTAAGCATATATACGCTCAAATTATTGATGATGTTAAGGGCGTTACCTTGGTAGCGGCATCAAGCATGGATAAGGACTTCGAGGGCTACGGCGGAAATGTTGAAGGCGCAAAGGCTGTCGGCAAAAAGGTTGCCGAAAAGGCTCAGGCGGCAGGCATTAAAGCGGTAGTATTCGACAGAGGCGGATATGTATATCACGGCAGAGTTGCAGCTCTTGCGGAAGGCGCAAGAGAGGGCGGCTTGGAATTCTAACAGAAGGAGGACGAAAACAAGTGACGGAAAGATTAGACGTAGAAGCTTTAGAGCTTGAAGAAAATGTCGTAGCGCTAAATCGTGTAGCTAAAACCGTTAAGGGCGGCAGAACAATGAGATTTACCGCGTTGGTTGTTGTAGGTGACAGAAACGGTCACGTAGGATACGGTCAGGGTAAGGCTGCTGAAATACCCGACGCTATCAGAAAGGGCATCGACAGCGCAAAGAAGAATATGATTACCGTTCCTCTTGTGGGAACAACAATTCCTCACGAGGTTATAGGCGTTTCGGGCGCCGGCAAGGTTCTTTTGAAGCCTGCCGCACAGGGTACCGGAGTTATCGCCGGCGGACCTGCCCGTGCTGTGCTTGAGCTTGCGGGTGTTAAGGACATCAGAACAAAGTGCTTGCGTTCAAATAACAAGAGAAACGTAGTTAGTGCTACTGTACAGGGCTTGTCGGAGCTTAAGCAGGCGGATGAGGTTGCTAAGCTCAGAGGCATATCTGTGGACCGGCTCAGAGGCTAAAAGGAGGCACAATAATGGCTAAGTTAAAGATTACATTGGTTAAAAGCACAATCGGCAGAAAAAAGGATCAGATTGCCACTGTCGAAGCTTTGGGACTAAAGAAAATAAGAAGTGTTGTTGAGCACAACGACACACCTCAGATAAGAGGAATGATAAACAAGGTATCGCACCTTGTAACGGTTGAAGAAAACTAATTAGTAAGGAGGTGCAGCAAATGAACTTAAACGAATTACAACCTGCCGAAGGTTCAAAGTTTGCTCCCAAGAGAGTGGGCAGAGGTATCGGAAGCGGTACAGGTAAAACTTCGGGAAAAGGTCATAAGGGACAGAACGCCCGCAGCGGCGGCGGTGTAAGACCGGGCTTTGAAGGCGGTCAGATGCCGTTATACAGAAGACTTCCGAAACGCGGCTTTAAGAATATATTTGCAAAGCAGTATGTTGCTGTAAACGTCGAGGAGCTTAACAAGCTTGAGGACGGAACAGATGTTACGGCTGAGGTGCTTAAGGAAAAGGGCATTATCAGCAAGACGCTTGACGGCGTTAAAATCTTGGGCAGAGGCGAGCTCACAAAGAAGCTTAACGTTAAGGTTGCTAAAATGAGCGCGTCCGCTAAGGAAAAAATAGAAAAGGCAGGCGGAAAGGCAGAGGTGATGTAAAATGTTGCAAACATTAAGAAATGCGTGGAAAATCCCCGATTTGAGACGCAGAATTCTCTTCACTCTAATGATGCTTGTAATTTTCAGATTCGGCGCGCATATTCCGGTGCCGTATCTGTCATCTGAAGCAATGCAGACCTTTTTGGGCAACGGCGGAACAGACCTGTTCAGCCTGTTTGATGTGTTTACGGGCGGTGCGTTCTCAAACGCGACCGTTATGGCAATGGGTGTTTCACCGTACATCAACGCGTCGATTATTATACAGCTCCTTACTGTTGCGATTCCCTCTCTTGAGCGTCTTGCTAAGGAGGGTGTTGAGGGCAGAAAGAAGCTGAACAAGATTACAAGATACCTCGGTATCGCTCTTGCGTTCGTGCAGGGCTCCGGACTTTATGTAACGCTTTACAATATGGGAAGCGCTATAACAAATCCGAGCGTTCTTACATTCTTTGTAATAGTCCTCACATTCACGGCGGGCACAGCGTTTCTTATCTGGCTGGGCGAGCTTATTACCGAAAAGGGTCTCGGAAACGGCGTATCATTGATAATCTTCGCCGGTATCGTATCGAGAATACCGTCAGCGGCGTACAGCCTGTGGAATTTAAAGCTTGCCACCGGCATAAACGCGGGCGGACTTATATTCGTGGCGGCAGTTGTAATAGTTGCGATTGCGGCTATAACCTTCGTTGTATTCTTCTCCGACGCTGAACGCAGAATACCGGTTCAGTACGCTAAGCGTGTTGTCGGAAGAAAAATGTACGGCGGACAGAGTACAAACATTCCGATTAAGGTCGCAATGGGTGGCGTTATGCCGATTATCTTCGCGTCCTCAATCATGGCGTTCCCCGCGACAATCGTAAGATTGGTTACGGGCGGCAATATGCCCGATTCAGGAGTGGGATATTATATCCTCGGATGCCTTTCGGCGGGCTACGCGTCACAGTGGTGGACGAGTGTTGTTTACGCGGTATTGTACGCGCTGCTTATAGTGTTCTTCACATATTTCTATTCGTCAATCCAGTTCAACCCGATTGAGCTTGCGAATAATATGAAGAAGAGCGGCGGATATATTCCGGGTATCAGACCGGGCAGACCGACAAGCGAGTATATAGCTAAGATTTCGTCAAGATTAAATCTTGTCGGAGCGTTCTTCCTTGCGATTGTCGCGATATTGCCGGTAATCGTCGGAGCTGTATTCCAGATAACATCACTTCAGATTGGCGGTACTTCGCTGCTTATCATGGAGGGCGTTGCTCTTGAAACGGTAAGACAGATTGAATCTCAGATGACTATGCGTCATTATAAGGGCTTCCTCGAATAATCGGGGTATAAGAAAGGCGGTATTTGGTATGAATTTGGTATTAATGGGCCCTCCGGGGGCAGGAAAAGGTACTCAGGGCGAGATTTTGTCAAAGCGATTGGGAATTGACACGATTTCAACCGGTGCTATGCTGAGAGCCGCCATCAAGGAGCAGACCGAAATCGGTAAGCAGGTTGAAAAGCTGATTAACGATGGAAAGCTTGTTCCGGATGACGTAATGGTTAAATTGGTTAAAGAAAGATTGCAGCAGCCTGACTGCGCGAACGGATTTATCCTTGACGGATTTCCGCGCACAACAGCTCAGGCTGAGGCATTGACCGAATCGGGCGTTAAGATTGATAAGGTGTTGTCGCTTGAGGTTGATGATGATAAGATTGTTGAACGTCTTTCATCAAGACGCGAATGCTCAAAGTGCGCGGCTCCGTACAACATCATATCAAACAAACCCGAGGTAGAGGGCAAATGTGATAAATGCGGAGGGGAGCTTATCCAAAGAGCGGATGATAATCCCGAAACCATTAAGAACAGACTTAATGTTTATCACGAGCAAACGGAGCCTATAAAGGCATATTATGATAAAATGGGACTGCTTGTCACCGCCAAGGGCGAGGAGAAGCTTGAGGATACCACAAGTAATGTTGCCAAGGCTTTGGGACTTGAGGTGTGATTTATGATAACGATTAAATCAGCAAAGCAAGTCGAAAAAATGCGCGCGTCGGCTAAAATCACAAAGGAGGCTCTTGAGCTTTTGGAAAAGCATATAAAGCCCGGAGTGAACACGGCGCAGCTTGATAAAATTGCTTATGATTTTATCATTTCAAAGGGTGCAAGACCTAATTTCCTCAATTATAACGGATTTCCGGGAAGCATATGCGCGTCGATAAACGACGAGGTTGTTCACGGAATACCGAATAAGCGCGCCGTACTCAAGGAGGGCGACATAATCAGTATCGATATGGGCGCCGTGCTTGACGGCTGGCACAGCGACGCGGCAAGAACCTTCGGCGTCGGAAAAATATCCGACGAGGCGCAGAGGCTCATTGACACAACCCGCGAAAGCTTTTTTGAGGGAATTAAATATCTGAAGCACGGTGCCAAATTAGGTGATGTTTCGTTAGCGATTCAAAATTACGTTGAAGCGCGGGGTTACAGCGTTGTTCGCGACCTTGTAGGTCACGGCATCGGACAGAATCTTCACGAGGACCCGAGCGTGCCGAATTACGGCAGAGCGGGACACGGCGTTAAGCTTGCGGCAGGCATGACCTTGGCTATTGAGCCGATGGTCAACGCGGGCGCGTATGATGTCGCCGTACTCGATGACGACTGGACGGTTGTGACGGATGACGGAAGTCTATCGGCCCACTATGAAAATACCGTTTTGATTACGAAGGACGGTTATGAAATATTAACACTGTAGAGGTATAGTATGGAAATAGTAGAGGGTTCAATAGTCCGTTCCATAGCGGGACGAGATATGGGCGATTTGTTTATAGTTCTCGCGCGAGAGGGCGATTATGTTTACCTCGCCAACGGAGAGCTGAGAAAGGTGGATCGCCCAAAAAAGAAAAAGCTCAAGCACCTGCAAGGGACCTCGTCGGTTTCCGAGTTTATACAAAACAAGCTGAAAGCGGCGGGAAAGGTTACCAACGCGGAGGTGCGAAAAGCATTGTCGGAATTTAATTGAGGTTTCTTGGAAACGTATCACGGAAATAGGAGGATGTAGCGTGGCTAAGGATGATGTATTGGAATTAGAGGGCACGGTTGTTGAAAACCTGCCGAACGCAATGTTTAAAGTAGAGCTTGAAAATGGGCATCAGGTTTTGGCACATATTTCAGGCAAGCTGAGAATGAATTTTATAAAGATTTTGCCGGGTGATAGGGTTACTCTTGAGATGAGTCCGTATGATTTGTCCAGGGGAAGAATTACCTGGAGAAGTAAATAACAGGGAGGTAATTGAAATGAAAGTACGTCCGTCAGTAAAACCGATTTGCGAAAAATGCAAAATCATAAAGAGAAAAGGCAAAGTAATGGTTATATGTGAAAATCCGAAGCACAAGCAAAAGCAGGGTTAAAAATTCCATATTTGGCGCATTTCACAATTTTTTTCGGACTTGCGTACACACGTACGCGGCGTCCAAAAAGAAATTGCGAACTGCATCCAAATCTGAAATTTTTTCGCTCATATATGAGTGCAAAGCTTATGTTATGGAAAAACACACTAAATTTGTTTATGACTTGTTCGGGCGCGGCTGACCGTCTTGGTAGCCCGGGCGGGTTTTAATACAACACTATATAAATTTTTTGATGATATCTTTTAATGGAGGTGTAGAAAAGTATGGCAAGAATAGCAGGTGTTGACTTACCAAGAGAAAAGAGAGTAGAAGTTGGTCTTACCTATATATACGGCATTGGACTTAAAAGCTCGCAGAAGATTCTTTCTCAGACAGGTATAAACCCCGACACAAGAGTAAAGGATCTTACGGAATCGGATGTAAGTAAGCTGAGAGAGGTTATCGACGCTGAATACACGGTTGAGGGTGACCTTAGACGTCAGATTGCTCTTGATATTAAGAGACTTATGGAAATCGGATGTTACAGAGGTATCCGTCACAGAAAAGGTCTTCCGGTAAGAGGACAGAACACTAAGAACAATGCAAGAACCCGCAAGGGTCCCGCGAGAACAATCGCAGGAAAGAAGAAATAAAGGAGGGACTAAGCTAAATGGCAAAGGTAGCAAAGAAAACTACACGTACAAGACGTCGTGATAGAAAGAATATTGAAAAAGGCGCGGCTCATATCCGTTCTACTTTCAACAATACAATAGTTACAATTACAGATACAGCCGGAAACGCTATATCTTGGGCAAGTGCCGGCGGTTTAGGCTTCCGCGGCTCAAGAAAGAGTACTCCGTTCGCTGCTCAGACAGCTGCCGAAACAGCTGCCAAAGCGGCTATGGAACACGGTATGAAAACAGTAGAGGTTTACGTTAAGGGACCCGGCGCGGGCCGTGAGGCGGCAATCAGAGCATTGCAGGCAACAGGTCTTGACGTTACTATGATTAAGGACGTAACTCCTATTCCTCATAACGGTTGTAGACCGCCGAAGAGAAGAAGAGTCTGATTTGTAATTAATTGTAAAGGAGGAAAATGGACAATGGCAGTAAATAGACAGCCGGTACTAAAGAGATGTAAAACTTTGGGCATCAATCCCGCAACAATGGGTATAGATAAATCATCTAACAGAAATCCAAAGCAAGGCAGAAGAAAGCAGTCCGAATACGGTTTGCAGCTGAATGAAAAGCAAAAGGTTAAGTTTATATACGGCGTACTTGAGAAGCAGTTCAGAAAGTATTACGTAATGGCTACAAAGAGACAGGGTATCACAGGTGAGATGCTCCTTCAGATTCTTGAGTCAAGACTTGACAATGTTGTTTTCAGATTAGGCTTGGCTAATACAAGACGTGAGGCAAGACAGCTTGTTAATCACGGTCACATCACTGTAAACGGTCAAAAGGTTGACATTCCGTCATACCTTGTAAAGACGGGTGATGTAGTATCAGTAAGAGAAAAGAGTAAGAACTCTGTCAGAATAAAGGAAATCGTTGAAACAAACGCAAACAGAGTTGTTCCCAAGTGGCTTTCGATGGACAAGAACACGCTTACAGGTAAAGTTATTACCTTAGCTACAAGAGAGGACATCGACTACGAAGTTGAGGAACACCTTATCGTCGAACTTTATTCTAAATAATCACATATTACCCTCGGTAAGTGGATTTATATATGTTTTTGCGGGCATTTCTCGGTACGGAATACTTAGGGAAAAGCTCATATTATAAAGGAGGGTTCTGAAATGATAGAAATGGAAAAGCCTAATATAGAATGCGTTGAAATGAGCGAGGACGGCAGATACGGCAAATTTGTTGTATCTCCGCTCGAGCGCGGCTACGGTACCACGCTCGGCAATTCGCTTCGCAGAATTTTACTTTCATCCTTGCCGGGCGCGGCTGCCACATCAATCAAAATAGAGGGTGTGCAGCACGAGTTTTCGACAGTCCCCGGAGTAACGGAAGATGTTACGGAGCTTATTCTTAACATCAAAAAGCTCGCGCTTAAAATTCACGGCGATCTTCCGAAGATTGTTTACATCGAGGCAAAGGGCGCGCAGGAAATAACAGCGGGCGATATTAAGCGCGATGATGACGTTGAGATATTTAATCCCGACCTTCATATCGCCACATTGAATGAGGATGCTAATCTTTATATTGAGATTACTCTGTCAAAGGGCAGAGGCTATGTCAGCGCGGAAAAGAACAAGCAGGCAATGCAGCCCATTATCGGAGTAATTCCTGTGGATTCTATCTATACTCCTGTATCAAAGGTTAATTATACAGTAGAAGACACTCGTGTGGGACAATATACGGATAGAGAGAAATTGGCGGTTGAGGTTTGGACGAACGGCACCATAAAGCCGGACGAGGCCGTATCATTGGCTGCCAAAATAATGAACGACCTGCTTTCATTGTTCGTTGACCTTTCCGACGATGCGAAGAACGCTGAAATAATCGTTGAAAAGGGAGAGAACAAGAAGGAAAAGGTTCTCGAAATGACCATTGAGGAGCTTGATTTGTCGGTTCGTTCATATAACTGCTTAAAGCGCGCGGGTATTAACACGATTGAGGATCTTACAAACAAATCCGAAGAGGATATGATGAAGGTAAGAAACCTCGGCAGAAAGTCGCTTGAAGAAGTCATAAACAAATTGAATGGTTTAGGTCTTTACCTTAAAAAAGAAGAAGATTGATAGGAGGTAACGGTTATGCCGGGAACAAGAAAGTTAAATCGCCCAACAGACCAAAGAAAAGCTATGCTTCGTAATCTTGTAACAAGCTTTTTGGAAACGGGTAGAATTGAAACTACTTTGACAAGAGCAAAAGAAACTCAGAGTATGGCTGAGAAGATGATTACTCTTGGCAAAACAAACACGCTTCATTCTCGTCGTCAGGCATTGGAGTTTATCACAAAGGAAGACGTTGTAACAAAGGTTTTCTCTGAAATAGCTCCGAAGTACGCTGAGAGAAACGGCGGTTACACAAGAATTTACCAGACAGGTCCGCGCCGCGGTGACAGCGCTCCTATGGCGATTCTTGAGCTTGTAGATTGATTATAAAATTTAAAAGAGCTGCCGGCTTTTATGCGGCGGCTCTTTTTGTAAGAAAAGCATTGGATTTTGCTTGACATATTCTTTTGAATGTGGTAATATATAAAAAGAAAAGGGACTTATCGTCCTGCGTAAAGATGAAGGTAGAAAGAAATTACGATTTCTACCGAATAATTACCTATTTGTGAGATAGGTAATTATTTTTTTATCCAAACGATTATAAGCAAAATTAATATCAAATCGAGTGTTAATTCGCTCATAAAAACACCCCCTTGCGGTGGCGTCAGGACGAAAAAGCTCCCTTTTCCGATAACAGTGTATCATAAAGAGCAAGCAATGTCAATTTTTTTCGGTATTCTGTAAGGAAAATGTAAAACACTTAAATTGACTTTTCGGATACAAAATTAAAGAGGCTCGTTCGGATGAGCCTCTGTTTATTTTACCGCGGTAAAGAACAGTCTTTTAAATTTGAAAATAATCTCGCCGTTATTTTGAACGGGATATTCAGCGATTGCGCAGTCAAGAACCTCGCGTTCAAAGGCGGCTTTTTCGTTCTCGCTGCTTAGTTTTTCCAGATACGGTTTTAATCTTGTACCCTTAACCCATTCAAGCAGCGACCGATGTGACGGCATACTGTGATAATACGATGTTTCCCATATGTCGAAGCCGCTTGAATTTTCGGCAAGTATATTGTAATATTCCTCGGGCGGCAGTATTTCATTATGCGCAAGCTTAGCCTTGTCAAAGCCCCATTTCAGGTCGGCGGCAATCCTTGATATTCCGCGAAACAGCGGCGAATTGCCGTTCGTGGGAACCTGCACCGCAAGCATACCGCCGCCTGTGAGCTTATTCATCATGCTTTTTATCAGCGCGTTGTGATTGGGAATCCATTGTATACACGCATTTGAAAATATAACGTCATATGTATCGTTCAAACCGTCAATACCGCCGCTTGCGTCGAAAAGCATAAAATCCAAATCGCTGTGGGTTTTCCTTGCTTTTTGTATCATATCCGGTGAGCTGTCAATGCCCAATATACGCGCATTCGGACAGCGGCGGCGCAGCACCGCCGTACTGTTCCCGGGACCGCAGCCCAAATCAAGTATGTTTTTGGCATCGATTTTCACTCTGCTTGCCAAATCAACAGCCGGCTGAGTTCTTTGAGCCTCAAATTTTAAATATTGCTCCGAATTCCAATCTGACATTTCAAACCTCCAAAACAGCTTAAAAGGACGGCAATGCCGTCCTTTTGCGTTTTACATTAATTTTTGCAGTCTTTCGTTGACGGCGATAAGAAATTCCTCGGTATCAACCTTCTGTTTGTTTTCAAGCGTTGAAAGCGCGGCAAGGTCGCCTGTCATAACGCCCTCCTCGATGGTTTGAATGGTTGCCTTTTCAAGGCTATCTGCGAATTTAACCAGCTCGTCCAAACCGTCCAGCTCGCCTCTTTTGCGGAGCGCGCCCGTCCACGCGAACAGCGTCGCAACGGAGTTTGTTGAGGTTTTTTCACCTTTAAGGTGCTTGTAATAGTGACGCTGAACAGTGCCGTGAGCAGCCTCATACTCATAAACGCCGTCGGGCGATACAAGAACGGAGGTCATCATAGCAAGCGAGCCGTATGCGGTGGCAACCATGTCCGACATAACATCGCCGTCATAGTTTTTGCACGCCCATATATATCCGCCGTTTGAGCGGATAACTCTTGCCACGGCATCGTCAATCAAAGTATAGAAATACTCAATACCCGCCTCGTCGAATTTTTCCTTGTATTCGTTATCAAATATTTCTTGGAAAATATCCTTGAAACGGTGGTCGTACTTCTTTGAAATAGTGTCCTTTGTGGCGAACCATATATCCTTTTTCATATCGAGCGCGTAATTAAAGCAAGCTCTTGCAAAGCTTCCGATTGATTTGTCGCGGTTATGAACGCCCTGAATAATACCGTCCTCATCGGCAAAATCATAGATAAGCTCGCGCTTCTCGTTGCCCTGCGCGTCCGTTGTGACAAGCTCGGCTTTGTTTCCGGCTTTAACCTGCATTTCAACATTTTTGTAAATGTCGCCGTACGCGTGACGCGCGATTGTTATAGGCTTTGTCCACGTCGGAATATAAGGAGTGATGCCCTTTACAAGAATAGGTGTTCTGAATACCGTGCCGTCAAGCATCGCGCGGATTGTGCCGTTCGGCGACTTCCACATTTCCTTAAGGTCGTATTCCGTCATTCTTGCCGCGTTAGGCGTGATTGTTGCGCATTTTACGGCAACGCCGTATTTCTTCGTCGCGTTCGCGCTGTCGATTGTAACCCGGTCGTTTGTTTCATTTCTGTATTCAAGACCGAGGTCGTAATACTCCGTCTTAAGGTCTATGTAAGGTGTAAGGAGAATATCCTTAATCATCTTCCATATGATTCGCGTCATTTCGTCGCCGTCCATTTCGACAAGCGGTGTTTTCATCTGAATTTTTGCCATTTAAAATCCGTCCCTTCTAAAAAAAATAGGGGGCAAGCGCACCCCTTTGTTACTTAATATCTTAG
>JAJQAT010000016.1:0-6752 GCA_021203665.1 Bacillota bacterium | reverse complement strand
TTAGCATATATTGCCGATAATGTCAATATTCAATTTAACCAATCAAGAATATAAAAATTTTTTTCGCATATACATATAACATATATTTTGGACAAAAGGAGGAAACATAAAAGTGGAGGATTATAACATTTACAGTGATATAGCACAGAGAAGTCAGGGTGATGTGTACATAGGCGTGGTGGGACCGGTAAGAACGGGAAAATCCACATTTATAAAGAAGTTTATGGATTTGCTTGTAATACCGAATATAGAGAATGTGTATCAGGCGGAAAGGACAAGGGATGAGCTTCCGCAGTCGGCGGGCGGCAGAACCATAATGACTACCGAGCCGAAATTTATCCCGAACGAGGCGGTGGAAATATCTCTGGGCGACAACGCTCATCTTAAGGTGCGTATGATAGACTGCGTGGGATATATAGTGGACAGCTCTTTGGGTTATGTTGAGGACAACGAGCCGAGAATGGTGACAACACCGTGGTTCGACCACCCGATAGCGTTTAACGAGGCGGCGGAAATCGGCACCAAAAAGGTGATAACCGAGCATTCCACAATCGGTCTTGTCGTAACCACGGACGGCAGTATTACGGAGATTGAGCGCGGGGATTATATTGACGCCGAAAACAGGGTTATAAATGAGCTTAAGGCTATCAACAAGCCGTTTATCGTGCTTTTAAATTCCGTAAATCCGCAGTCGCAAAGCGCGCAAAGCCTCAGCGAGGAGCTGTCAAAAAAACACGGTGTTCCGGTTGTTGCGGTAAACTGCGCTCAGATGAGCGCGGCGGATATTCATAATATTATAGAAACGGTGCTGTTTGAATTTCCGCTTAAGGAAATCAATATTCATATTCCCGAATGGATTGAAGAGCTTGATAATGAGCATTGGCTGAAAAAGGACATATACGGAGCCGTTATTGAAAATATAGAGAATGTGCGCCGCATACGCGACGCGCGCTCGTTGGCGGACGGCATGGGAGAGTGCGGATTTGTTAAACGCTCATATATAGAGGGTATGGATTTGGGCGACGGCACGGTGAATATGTGTATGGAGCTTCCGCAGCCGTTGTTTTACAGGGTTTTGGGCGAAATGTCGGGGTTTGAGATTGACGGCGAGCATCAGCTTATGACGCTTATGGAAAGCCTCGCAAGGATGAAATCCGAGTACGACAAGGTGTCGTTCGCGCTGCACGAGGTGATGGAAAAGGGTTACGGAATAGTTTCGCCGTCCACCGACGAGCTGTCGCTTGACGAGCCGAAAATAGTGAAGCAGGGCGGAAAATTCGGAGTAAAGCTTAAAGCGTCGGCGCCGTCGATACATATGATACGCGCCGATATTGAAACGGAGGTAAGCCCGATTGTCGGAACGGAGAAGCAATCGGAGGAGCTTGTGCATTATCTGCTTGCCGAGTTTGAAAGCGACCCGACAAAGATATGGCAGTCGAACATATTCGGAAAATCCCTTTATGAGCTTGTAAACGAGGGACTGCACAATAAGCTGTCGCGTATGCCGGAATCGGCGAGAATGAAGCTGAAAGAAACCTTGCAGCGCATAATAAACGACGGCAGCAACGGACTTATTTGTATTATTCTGTAAAGAGGGTCATTATGAGAAGGCTGTTGATATTGGGAATGGCGGTGATTTGTCTGTGCGGCTGCGATATGCGGGGAGTGCGTGCGGACATAGAAACGAAGGAATATGAAACGGATTTTTCGGCGGTCAGAGCGGAGGTAATACGGTTTTCGGGAATGAGGAACGCCGAATTTGAGGAGAGCATAAATTCCTCGATAGAGCAGGCTGTCGAAAGCGACTTAATCGCGTTTGACAGTTTGGCTCTTGACAGCGGCGACAATGTGAGAATGGGCAATAAATGCGTTCTTGAGATAGACTGGGACGAAAAGTACAACAGGAATGATTTTATCAGTGTTGTTGAGGAAAAATACGTTTACACGGGCGGAGCGCACGGCAACACCGTAAGGATTCCTAAAAACATAGATTTGTCCGCGGAAAAGGAAATCACTCTTGCGGATTTGTTTGAGGACGAGGGATATACGGATACGCTTAACCGCTTTATAAATGAAATACTTAGCGAAAATTCGGAGGAATATAAGGATTTATGGGCAAAACCGGAAATAAAGGACTCGCATCAAACGGATTTTTATATCAGCGATGATGATTTGGTGATATTTTTCCAACCGTATGATTTATCCTATTACGCGAGAGGCTTTGTGGAATTTCCGATTGAGCTGGAGGAATTGTCGGGCTATATGAAAGAGGAATACAGACGGCTTTTGAAGTAAACTGATTTTGTCTACAGCCGCCGCATGGGCGGCGGTTTTTTGTTTGCGTAAAATTTATATTGAATTTTATAACTAAATAGTATATAATGAAATCTAAGGGAGTGAATCACAAATGAAATTAAAAAGAATTATATCAATCGCGGTAACATTATTAATGACGGCGGCAATTATACCCGCCGTGTACGCGGACGAGCTGTATTATGAAAGCTTTGACATGACAGATGTCGCGGCGGACGAAACCGACGGCGTTATCAAGGAGGTCGAGGTTCCCGACGGCGATTACACCGTAACCGTCACAACCGGCGGAGACACCGAAACAAACGCCAATATTTACATAAACGGCGGAGAGCGCGTAAGAGCGTACACGCTTGAGGCGGGAGAAACGCAGGAAAATGAGCAGCCCGTTGTGCCGCAGGACGGCAAGATAACCGTGCAGGTAATCGGTGAAAATCCGAATGTAACGGAAATTACAATCGAGCAGCTTCCGGCGCGCGAAAAAGCGGAAAAGCCCACCATATATATAGCGGGAGATTCAACGGCGCAGACTTATAATTACACAACGGCGTACCCGCAGACGGGCTGGGGTCAGGAAATAGACAAATATTTCACAGACGATATTACAATAGAAAACCGCGCGATGGCGGGCAGAAGCTCAAAGAGCTATAATAATGACGGCAGATTGGACAGAATACTCACCGAAATGCACCCGGGCGATTACGTGTTTATCCAGTTCGGCATAAACGACGGGGACGAAAACAAGCCGGAGCGATATATCAGCGTTGAGGATTATAAAACGCTTATCACCGAAAAGTACATCGGCGAGGTTGAAAAGCGCGGCGGCATACCGGTGCTTATGACGGCAAATCCGGCGGCTTGGTGGGATGAGGAAAATAACTGCTTTATGGAGTCGCGCGGGGATTATGCCGACCCGACGCGTGAAATCGCCGAGGAAACAGGCTGCGCGTTCATAGACGCGAACAGAATAGTAACAGACGTATGGAATTCGATGGATAAGGACGAGGTGCTGTCGGGATATTTCATTTGCGAGCCGCTTGAAAGCAAGGCATATCCGACCGGTACCAACGATACCACTCATATGAAGCCGAAAGGTGCGGACGCAGTCGCGGGACTTATCGCGGACGCGATTACGGACAGCGTTCCCGAATTGGCTCAGTATCTGAAGGGCGAAGAGAGCTTTACCGATATATCCGGTCATTGGGGAGAGGAGTATATAAATTCTCTCGCCGATATGAATATGATTGACGGCGTTGAAGACGGCAAATTCAATCCCGACGGCACTGTGACACGCGCGGAATTTTTGAAAATGGCTATGGACGCGGCGGGAATCGTCGGACACGCCTACCGCGAGGACGAGTGCCTTGACGCGTCAAACGACGATTGGTACTGCTATTATTTGCAGGGAGCGCTTGACAAGGATTTAATTCCCGAAGCTATGATTGAGGACTGTAATGTCGAAAGCGTCACAAAAACTCTTGCCGAGGCGACCGACACAAGCGAGGCTGTAACGGCGGACGTAAATGTGTACACGGGAGAATTTGACGGCGATACGCCGATCACCCGTGAGGAAATGACCGTTATCGCAATGAACGCCTTGACATACGCGTTAAAAAACGCGTCTGAGCCTGTAGCCGAGGTGTCCGCGCTGTATGAAAACGACGGAGAATTTACTGACGGTGATATTTCCGAGGAATATGCAAATTCAGTGGACGCCGCGTATCAAATAGGCTTGGTAACGGGCATGGGCGACGGCACCTTCAGACCAAAGGAAACCCTCACCCGCGCCCAAGCGGCGGTAGTCGTAAGCAAGATAGCGAATTTGATTAAGTAGGAGAATGATATGGATATAAAGGTCAGCCATATTGAGCGCGCAGCTTACGCGTGGATATACAGCTCAATATTCATATTTCTGATAGGCTTTTTGAAATGGTATATATCCGTTCCGGTGTCGCTTGTGACGGCGTTCGCGCTGTACCTTGTGTACAGAAAGGGCAGAGAAAATCAAGATACGCTTCATGTTGAAAAGGCGGTGCTGATTATCGGCGCTGTAATTGCGGTGTGCTGGATGCTTCTGTGCGGACAAGGCGGTGTTATGACTCAGGGCGCGGACTGGGCGGGCAGAGACGCTCAGCTCAAGGATTTGATTAATTATTCCTGGCCCGTATATTACAGCGACGGCTCGGCGTTCACATATTATATAGGACATTTCCTTGTTCCGTCCGTGTTCGGAAAGATGTTCGGATTGGGCGCGGCGCGCGCGTGTCTGTTTGTGTATACGGCGATTGCGGTATATATCACATGGCTTAATATCATAAAAATATTGAAAGCCGACACCGTTTTAAAACAGCTTGCCGTTTTGCTCCTGCTTATGCTTTTCGGAAACACCGAAGCACTCAGACAAATTGTGAATAATTTGATTGTCGGCGTATTCGGAACAAGCAGCTCATATGTACCGTACGGCTTTACGCCGAACAACAATGCCTACGCATGGACGTTCAACCAGGTATGCTGCGCGTTTTTGGTTCTTTCCGTTATCTTTGAGGACGATGCGAGGATTGAAAATTTCGCGTTGCTTGGCGTGCCGATGGTGCTGTATTCGCCGTTTATGCTTATCGGCGTGTTTGTGCTTGCCGCGGCGGCGGTGGCGAAGCAGGTGTTTAAACATAAAAATGACATATTATCGGTGGTAAAAAGGATTTTCAGCGTGCAGAATCTATGCGTTCTGATTGCACTGCTGCCGATTTTACTGATATATTTGTCCGGTAACATTTTCGCGGAAAAGCCGGATGAATTGGGACTGAGCGCGGTGTCATACAGCGGAAGAATAAGCGTGTATATTATATTTGTGCTTTTTGAGTTTATGCTGTATTCGATATGCGTGTTCCCGAGATTTAAAAGGAATATATATTTCTACGCGGCAAATTTGCTGCTTATGACGATATTGTTTTTCTCAATGGGGAAATACAATGATTTAGTGACGCGCACAAGCTCCGTAGGCTTATTCGTGCTGATGCTTATGACCGGAGATTTTCTTGTCAACGAGAAAAAATGCGGATTTTTGCGGACGCGTAAGGCGGCGCTCTGCGTGATTTTGTCAATAGCTGCTGTACCCGTGGCGAACTCTTGGCTTGACTCCGTAAAGGATTTTTCCTCAAGGGTCGCGTCGGGAAATTACAGCAGTACATGGGTGGAAACCTATAATACGTGCGAGGGTCTGGGAGACAAGGAGGGATTGTCATTTTTTAAATATCAATTCTATACGCATGACGCAAAGGAGCATTTATTTTTTAAATATTTGGCTAAAAAATAATTTATCCGTAAATTTATTATAATAGGAGATATTGTATTATGAAAAAAATAATAACAGCGGCAATTTTGTCAATCTGTGTTCTGCCCGTCACCGCTTACGCGGCGGATTTTGAGGATATACAGGGACACTGGGCGGCGGAGATAATCACAAATCTTGCGGAATCGGGTGTGGTACACGGAATTTCGGATACCGAGTTTAATCCCGAGGGAACGGTGACGCGCGCGGAATTTTTGAAAATGGCTCTTAGTGCGGCGGGCATAGAGGAAACCGAATTCAGGAGCGGCGAATGCCTTGACGTTACCGCGTCCGATTGGTACGGACCGTATGTTCAGAGCGCACTTGACAAGGGACTTGTACCCGATGATATGATAGGCGATTGCGCTTCCAAAATCGTGGAAACCGAGGACGGTTCAAAGGCGGTGTACAGCGGATATTTCATGGGCGACGAGCCGATAAAGCGCGAGGAGATGGCGTACATAACTCAGTCCGTGTACCAGTACAGCCGAGACGAGGAAACAATGAACGATATGGAACTGCCGATTGATATGCACTTCACCGATTTGAGCAGCGTGTCGTCGTGGGCGTTCCAGGGCGTGAGGTACGCTTACGCGAACGACTTTATCGCGGGAATGTCGGACGGAACCTTCAGACCGCAGGAAACCGCCACAAGAGCCCAGGCGGCAACTATAATAAGCAATTTGCTAAAGAAAATATGATCGAGGTGTGAAAAATGTTCAGTAAAAAAACCATAAGAATAATTTGTCTTGTAACAGCTATCGCCATGCTCGTCCCGATTTGCATAGGCATTGTTTCTATGTTTATAGGACTAAATTAAGCAATACCTGCGCCGCACCTGCGGCGTTTTTTTGCTTTTATTGTGAAAAAACATAGCCAAACCACAATATGTAGAGGTGCGAAAAAATTTAAAATTTTTTCAAAAAAAATAAAAAAAGGTGTTGACAAAGGTTTAAAAATGTGGTAATATAAATAAGCTGTCGCAAGAGAGCATGAACATTGAAAGATAAATAGTGCAGGTCGAGCATTTGCGAAGCAAATGCGGACACGTATCGCAGATACGTCCGGCTTTAGCCGGGGGAAGAATTCCGCAAGAACAGCAAATGCTCAAGTC
>JAJQAT010000191.1 GCA_021203665.1 Bacillota bacterium | reverse complement strand
TGATATAATCAAAGAAAGATTTTTGGAAGGTGACACATTTGGATTTATTCATATTCAATAAAATAGAGGACGACAACTGCATCAGAGGAGTTTTGGAAAAGGATAATATCGCAATATTGCGCAATATAATAGAATTTTCGGAAACGGAGGGCGTTACAAACAGTGCCATAAGGGAATATGTGGCGTCGCGCCTTGCCAATGACGATAATATACTTTCGCGTTTGGCGCAGTCCGGCAAGCGCATAGGCGACGACCTTTACAGAATCGCCCTGATGGATATTGAGCAGATATACAAAAAGCTGTTCTCGATTACAATAAAATATAAGCCGTCGGGAAACAACATCGGTTTTTACGGCGGATATGTGGAGTCTATAAAATCTATAACCGAAGCTCATTCCGCAAAGGAGCTGCTTAATTCGCTTATAGAGCATTACAGGAGGCTCGGCAGCGGAATACTCGCGAAGTATACCGCGTTTAAGTATGACGGAGCTCTTACGGGCGTTTCCGAAACCGACAGCATCACGTTTGACTCGCTTGTCGGAATCGAGTATCAAAAGAGCGTGCTTATTGATAACACAAAGGCGTTTTTAAGCGGCAAGGCGGCGAACAATGTGCTGCTCTTCGGCGACAGAGGCTCGGGTAAATCCTCATCGGTAAAGGCGCTTTTGAATATGTTTTGCGACGAGGGTCTCCGCATTGTCGAGATGCCCAAGCACTGCATAAAGGATATACCCAATCTGTCAAAGACGCTTGCTCAAAGTCCCAATAAGTACATAATATTTTTGGACGACCTTACCTTTGAGTCCCACGAAACGGAATACAGAGATTTAAAGGTCGCCATGGAGGGACAGCTCCAGGCAAGCCCCGAAAATGTGCTTATATACGCGACGTCAAACCGCAGACATCTTATCCGCGAAAATTGGTCGGATAGGGAGGGCGGCGAAATTCACGTAAACGACCAGCTCCAGGAAACGCTGTCGCTGTCGGAGCGGTTCGGAATAAGCCTTGTGTTCTCCGCTCCGAACCAAAAGGAGTATTTGAACATAGTTTCCGAGATGCTGAAGAAGCACGGCGTTGAGATGAACGCCGATATAGAAAAGCAGTCGGTGGTATGGCAGATGAATTACGGAGGAAGAAGCGCGAGATGCGCCAAGCAGTTTGTAACCTCTTATGTTGCTAATTTAAAGGGAAAGGAAGATGTATAATGAAAAGAAAATTTATTTCAGTCCTGCTCGCGGCTGTGATGACGGCGGGCACAACGGTATTCGCGCAGACTCTCACCGCCGTGGATAACGGCTCGGCGCTTGTTTTTGAGCGCGAGGGCGATACTATCGCGGTTTTGTCCTGCTATGATGATGACGGAGTTTTGTGCTACAGCAATAAGTATAAGTCGGAGGACGGCGAGTTCGCTCTCGAAATACCCGAGCAGTACGAGGACATGAGAAAGAGAGTTTACTTCGTGGACACGAACGAATTTATCGATATTGAGGCGGAGGATGATGATACGGCGGATGAGCCTGCCGCGACCGAGACGCCCGAAGCGACCGAAACACCGTCTGCGACGGACGAGCCGGACGCGACCGAGGAGCCGGCAACAACGTCGTCAAAATATCCGTCAATCTATGAAAAGGCTCTTGACGCGATTTACGCGCCTGCGCTGGTGACGGATGTCGAGACGAGCGTGGACAGTAATGACGAGGAAATTTACGCCGTTACGGTATTCTATCAGGGCGAGGAAATGAAGGTTGGAATTGAAACCGACCTTGAAATATCCACGGCTCCGGACGCGTATTCCTTTGCTGTGGGCGAGGACGCGGGCGCGCTTGAGCCGGGCGATGTAGTCAGCATGACGGCGAATTTGGCGGGTACCAGAATCAACAGGTTGGATTTGCTGTTCAGACCGACATCGGAAAATCTCGCTACGGACAGCGCGGATTACGGAACGGATTTTGAGGAGCTGTTTACCTCCGGCGGAAAGGTCGCGTCGCAGTGGTCGTATATTAAATTCGGCGAAAAGGCGTCGTCCGACAGGTATCAATACGCCTTCGGCATTATCGCTATGAAGAGCGGCTCGACGCTTACCCTTATCAATAAGGAAGCCAGCGAGGACGAAACGATTGAGGTTGATTTCCAAAGCGACACCATGGTTTACAGCTGTGATGTGAGCGGCAAGGAATACGACTTTGAGATAGTCGATACAAACAGCATAGAAACGACGCTTTCGGAGAGCGAGTTCAAGAAAAACGGCTCGATTGAGCTTACCGACGACTACAGCTATAATTACGCTTTTGTAAGAATAGTGGACGGCACCGCGACCGATATAATTCTGTATAACAATTACAACGAATAAAAAAATAAAGACTGTTGGCGGCATAGCCTGTCAACAGTCTTTTTTTGCTTTATCTTAATTCAACCGAGATTTCCTTATTTCTGTCGCACACAAGAATACCGTCCATTACCTCAAGCTCGGCAGCCTGTATGGAGGTGCGGCGCTCATTTAAGTCAATGTCCTCGAGCATATTCTCTCTTCTGTCCGGGTGCGTGAAATAAAATATATACGCTCTGCCGCCGCTTACGACAACGTCCGCGTGGTTCGCCATAACGCCGTCGTCCTTTCGCGTGCCGCCCTTTTCAAGAATGCGGCTCGGCTGCTTGACCCAATTTGTGAGGTCGTCCGAGGAGTACACGTCAAGACCGTGCCAGCAGTCCGTTATGAGCCAGTATTTGCCACAAAACTCAAACACATTCGGACCCTCGTGAGAAACGTCGTCCGCCGCGCAGCCCTTTACGGTCCAATTATACAGGTCGGAGCTGTCGGCGTAATATGTATGCGAGCCGTGCAGCTCGTCCTTGTACCACATTCTGAATACGCCGTTTTTCATTCTGAAAACGCACGCGTCTATGACCTTTTCCGAGGAAAGGTTAAGCTTACTCTCAAAGCTCCAGTCAATCAGATTTTCCGAGGTGTAATGCAGAATATATCTCGGGTGCTTCCAGTCCGACGGAATACCGGGAACATAGCTCACGTACATATGATACAGATTTTCATGGCGCAGAATTTCCGGCGCCCAGTATGTATTTTTGCCGCTTTCATATTCAAGCCCGCGGCAAATGCCGATATATTCCCACGAATTTCCGTTGTCGCGGCTTTCCGCAATGCCTATGTCGGTTCCGTGAACCCACATAACGCCGCTCTCGTCCGCGGTGGCGCGGCGGGCGGTGTAGAACATATAATGCGTGTGCGTTTCCTCGTTGTATATAACCGCGGGGTCGGCGGCGCCGTTGTAGACGGGGTCTGTGAATAGCGGAGCGTTTGCTGTTTTCATATAGGTGCTTCCTTTCAAAATTCGGACTGTTTTATTCTCTGTCCATATGAACCTTCATAAAGTCGTGACCGGTGAGCATTTCCGTGATGTTGTCGTTATCCTTGCCCTTGATTTTCTTCATTCTCGCCATTTTGAGCTGCTGAAGCGGAGCTATCGAGCCGGGACCCGCCATACAGCCGCCCTCGCACGCCATACCCTCGATAATGTCCTCGGGCAGCTTGTTCACGTTAAGCATCGCCAGCGCGACCTTACATTCCTTAAGACCGCTGCATCCCTTTGCCTTTATCTCGTCGGTGCAGCCCATTTCCTTGACGGCTTTCATAACCGCCTCGGTTACGCCGCCCGCGCCCGAGAAGCGTCTGCCGTATGATGTAGCCTCCGTCGGAGACTCCTGGCAGTTTACGGGGTCTATTCTTCTCGCGTCAAACAGCGCGTTAAGCTCCTCAAAGGTCATAACGGCGTCCGGACTTCCCTCAACGCCGAATTTAGCCTCTTCCTTCTTTGCCATACACGGACCTATAAAGACAATGTACGCGCCGGGCATATTTTCTCTTATCCATCTTACCGTCGCGACCATCGGCGAAACCGTGTTCGACATTTTATCGACAAGCTTGGGATAATGCTTTCTTATCAGCGTGACGAATGCCGGACAGCATGAGGTTGTCATTTTTTCGCCCTTTTCGTGATTTTCGATAAGCTCCTTCGCCTCGTTAAAGGCAACGGCGTCCGCGCCGAGCGCGACCTCCACAACGTCGTCAAAGCCAAGCTGCTTTAACGCGGTTATGATACGTCCGACTGTAGCCTCCGAGCCGAATTGACCCTCAACCGCGGGAGCGGGAATAGCCACAACCCTTGTATCCTTGTCGTTTATTTTTCCTATTACCTCTGTTATTTGCGACATATCCGAAATCGCGCCGAAGGGACAAGCCGCCGCGCAGTGACCGCAGCTTACGCATTTGCTTTCGTCAATGTTCGCAAGCCTGTCGCCGCCTATTGTGATAGCGCCCACGTCGCAGCTCCTTTTGCAGGGACGCATAAGGTCGGCTATCGCGTGATAAGGACAAGCCTCGGCGCATCTTCCGCATTCGTGACACTTTGTCTGGTCTAT
Source organism: Bacillota bacterium (assembly GCA_021203665.1). Classification (GTDB taxonomy): domain Bacteria; phylum Bacillota; class Clostridia; order UBA1381; family UBA1381; genus Hominilimicola. The sequence continues at coordinate 2,028 of JAJQAT010000191.1, read as the reverse complement.
GTACGCGCCGCGTCCGGTGATTGTGATAGCGCCGAAAGCACAGGCGTTCTGGCAAGCCTTTGCCATACATTTTTGGCAGTTCTCCGTTACCTGGAAACGGTTAATCGGGCAGCCCTCGCACGCGGCTGGAATAACCTGAATCGTGCCGGTTTTGACCTCGATGTTTTCAACGTTGTGCACGGGAATGGGCGCCTTTCCCATCGCGAGCCTTACTCTTTGCCTTATGATTTCCCTTTCCTTGTATACGCAGCACCTAAACCGCGGAGTGGCGGTGGGTATAATTTTAAAGGGGATGTCCTCTATGGTTTCCTCGTTTAATTTATCGTTAAAAGCAAGCTCCGCTACCGCTCTTAACGCCTCATATTTCATTTGCCTTGTATCGCTGTTTCTTTCCATAACAAAATCTCCCTCATTGTTATATTTTCTACTATTATAAATATACACTATTTTGATGTAAAAGTCAATCGATTGTTAAGGTTTAAATATGTTAATTTTACGGAGAGAAGTATTACATTCAATTTACATTCGGCAAAAAGCTATTGACATATAAGGCATATTGGATTTATAATTTTTTCATAGTTAAACGGTCGCGAAGGGAGTGTCAAAATTATGGATTTGCGTTTGCCCGAAAGCGTTGTGAATATTTTAAGCTGGCTGGAGGAGGGCGGCTTTTCGGTGTTTGTCGCGGGAGGCGCGGTGCGCGATATGCTTATGGAAAAAACTCCGCATGATTACGACATTGCCACAAGCGCGAGACCGGAGGACACAAAGGCTCTTTTCAAGCGCACGATAGACACCGGCATAAAGCACGGAACGGTTACCGTTGTTGAAAATAAGACCGGCTACGAGGTTACAACCTACCGCCGCGACGGGGAATACGCCGACGGCAGACACCCGAAAAGCGTAAGCTTTGTGAACAAGGCGAGGGAGGACTGCGCTCGGCGCGATTTCACGATAAACGCGATGATGTATAATCCGCGCGAGGGAATACTCGATTATTTCGGAGGTCAGACGGATATAAAAAACAGAATAATAAGGTGTGTGGGCGATCCGGAGCAAAGATTTAAGGAGGACGCTTTAAGAATGCTGCGCGCGGTCAGATTCAGCGCGGCGCTGTCATTCAGAATTGAGGATAATACGTGGAGGGCAATCAAGAAATGCGCCGTCTTGATAAAAAAGGTGAGCGGCGAGCGTATTCTTGAGGAGATTAACAAAATACTCCTGTCGGAGAACCCCGACTATATAAGAAAGCTGCGCGAATGCGGACTGATGAGGTATATAATGCCGGAGCTTGAAAGATGCTTCGGCGAGCCGCAGAAAAACAAGTATCACATATATGACGTGGGCGAGCATATTATGCACACGCTAAAGGGCACGCCCGCCGACTTGACGCTGCGCTGGGCGGCGCTTATGCACGACATCGGCAAGCCCTGCTGTTCAAGCACCGACCAGAACGGCATAATACACTTTTACGGGCATCATAGGGAAAGCTGTAAAATAGCCGTCGATTTGCTGCACAGACTCCGCATGGACAACGACACCATACATGATATATCGGTGCTTGTGGAAAATCACGATGTGCGCATAGAGTCGTCGCCGCCGGCGGTAAAGCGAATGATGTCGCGCACGGGCGAGACGCTGTTTGAAAAGCTTTTGCTTTTGCAGACCGCCGACAATATGGCGAAAAATCCGGAGCATTTTCCCGAAAAGAAAAAGCGCATAGACGGCGCTTATCATATTTACAAGGAGATACTCGCGGAAAGACAGCCGTATCTTGTATCGCATCTTGCCGTAAACGGAAAGGATTTGATACGCGCAGGCTACCGCCCCGGCAGAGAAATAGGCGACGCGCTGAAGCGTCTGATTGACGAGGTTATAATAAATCCCGAGCTTAACAACAGAGAATATTTGCTGAAAAGAGCAAAGGAATACAGAAGAAAAAGGAAAGCCTGACGCGGTTTATGCGTCGGGCTTTCAGACTGTAGACAAACCACTATACAAACACCTCACTTCGTGATATAATATAAG